>JBKPSE010000032.1:0-2904 GCA_046765855.1 Acidobacteriota bacterium
GCCTACGCCCGCGCGCAGATGTGGACGGCAACCCACAAAGCGGCTCGCGTGATGACGGTGTCCGAGGCCTCGAAGCGTGACATCCTGCGTTATTTCCGCGTGCCCGAGTCGCGCATCGATGTCATCTACAACGCGATCGACGAGCGGTTCTGGAACGAGCCGGCGCCGGAAGAGATCGCGCGCGTGCGCGAGCGATACCGGATGACCGATCCCTTCATCCTGTATGCGGGCAATATCAAGCCGCACAAGAACCTCGAGCGGCTGATCGAGGCGTTCAACCTGCTGCGGCAGAACAGCCCGGATCTGAAAGACGTCCAGCTCCTGATCATCGGCGATGAGATCTCCAAATACGCGACGCTGCGCCGCGCCGTCCATCGCCACAAGCTGCACAAGCACGTGCGCTTTTTCGGCTTCGTTCGGGATCAGACCCTCGCCGCGCTCTACCGCCTCGCCGACGTCTTCGTGTTTCCCTCGCTTTACGAAGGATTCGGGCTGCCGCCGCTGGAAGCGATGGCCAGCGGCACTCCGGTGATCACCTCGAACGTCTCGTCGCTGCCCGAAGTCGTCGGCGACGCCGCGATCATGATCGATCCCTACGAGCCTGCCGCGATCGCCGAAGCGATACACCGCGTGCTGACCGACGCCCCGCTGCGCGTTGACTTGCGGGCGCGAGGGCTCGCCCGCGCGCGTGAATTCTCGTGGGAACGGTCGATCCGGCGCGTACGGCAGATCTACGAGGAGGTCTCGTCGTGACGGCGTCGATGGCCGACGACGGCTCCCCTTCCGCGCGCGGACGGGCTCCGGCCATCGATCCGCCGCGTCGGGTGTCCGGCGGGCCAGAAGGCGTTCAGCGGACCGCGGACTCGCGGCCTCGAAGGGTCGCCCTCGTCCATGACTGGCTTACCGGAATGCGCGGCGGCGAGAAGGTACTCGAAGCGATCGTCGAGCTCTATCCGGCGGCGACCATTCACACGCTGCTGCACGTGAAAGGCTCGGTTTCGCCGGCGCTCGAACGGCTGCCGGAGCGGCGCTCGTTCGTGCAGTGGCTGCCGTCTGCGGCGAAGCATTATCGGCAATATCTTCCGCTTTTCCCCACAGCCATCGAACAGTTCGACCTGGACGGCTACGACCTGGTCATCAGCACGAGCCACTGCGCCGCCAAATCCGTAGTCGTGCCCGGTCGCGCCAGACACATCTGTTACTGCCACTCGCCGATGCGGTACGCCTGGGATCAGTTCGAGTCCTACTTCGGGGCAGCGCAGGTCGGAGCGACGCGATCGAAGCTGCTGCGGCCGGTGCTGGCAGGGTTGGCGCGGTGGGATCGCGACACGGCCGGGCGCGTCGACCGCTATGTCGCGAATTCTCATTATGTTGCGGGCAGAATCCGCCGATACTATAATCGCGGGTCGACCGTCGTGTATCCCCCTGTCGATACAGTGTTTTACCGGCCGAACGCGGCCGGGCGCCCGGTACCCGCCGACAGCCGGTTTCTCGCAGTCTCCGCCCTCGTGCCCTACAAGCGCCTCGATCTCGCGATTCGTGCCGCCGCTCAGGCAAGGGTGCCGCTGTCCATTGTCGGACGCGGCCCCGAGGAGTCCCGCCTGCGACAGCTGGCCGGCTCCCTGAATGCTGACGTCGAATTCAGGGGCTGGTTGACCGACGAAGAGATTCGCAGCCTGTATCAGACCTGCCGTGCCGCGGTCATGCCGGGTGTGGAGGATTTCGGGATGGTCCCGGTGGAGGCGCAGGCCTGCGGCCGGCCCGTCATTGCACTCGCCGAAGGCGGGGCGCTCGAAAGCGTCGTCGACGGCGTGACCGGGATTCTCGTGCGCGAAGCCTCGGTGAGCGCATTCGCCGACGCGATGATCGAGACAACGCGACGCCAGTTCGACGGCGACGCCATCCGCCGCCACGCCGAACGTTTCGCCAAGGATCGGTTTCAATCGGAGTTTCAAGAGGTTGTACTCGCCGTAGATTCGCGCGCTGAAGGCGCCGCAAGTGAACGGCAACGCCGCCACAGTCCTGCCGACCGCGACGCTGCCGCACGTGGCGGGCAACGCCGTCACAGCTCTGCCGACCGCGAGGACAGTGGCTACAGAGGCTCAAGCGACCACGCAGGTGACATCGATCGCAGCCGCCGCGAAAACCCGAACGACGAAAGCAATGCCGCAAGTGGAGGGCAACGCCGCCGCAGCTCTGCCGACCGCGAGGACAAATTATGATGCGGCGGTATAACCGGCTGCTCGTCGCATTCTTCGTCGTCAGCGACGCGCTGCTCGGTCTTGCCGCGTTTCTCGTCGCCTATCTGCTCCGCTTCGAGATACTCCACGGACTGCTTCCAATCAGCAAGGGCGTGCCGCCGTTCTGGCAGTACCTGCGGATCGCGCCGTTCATCGGCGCGCTGGTGCCGATCGCCTTTCAGGTGCAGGGGCTGTATCGGCTGCGGCGTGGGCGATCGCGGGTCGACGACTTCTTCGGCGTGTTCGTCGGCACCATTCTCGCGGTCGTGCTCGGCCTCGGCGGCACCCTGTATTACCAGACGTACTACGTTCCGGAATCGGCCAAGGACCTGGGACTCTACGAAGTCTCCCAGTGGGTGTGGCTGCTGTTCCTCGTCCTCAACGTCGCGTTCGCCTATGCCTCGCGCGAGCTCGTGCGCGAAGCCCTCGAACGCCGCTGGCGCGCCGGCATTGGCCTCAAGCGCGTGCTCATCGCCGGTGCGGGAGATCTCGGACGCGTGGTCGCCGACAAGGTCCTGGAGCACCGCGAGCTGGGCTTCAAGATCGTCGGGTTCATCGACGATCGCCCCGGCGATCACATCGGCTACCGCGGCATTCCGCTGCTCGGCGCGTTGGCAGAGGCGGACGACATCGTCCGCCGCGAGAGCGTCGATCATCTCTACGT
>JBKPSE010000033.1:0-5867 GCA_046765855.1 Acidobacteriota bacterium
AGCCGCCTCGACCCGGCATATTGCAGCTACTGGGTGATGAATACGATCCTCGGACAATTCGGGCTCGGCGGCCGCTTGGCGGAGAACATTCGCGAACGGCAGGGCATGGCGTACTACGCGTTCAGTTCATTCGATCCGAGCCTCGGCCCCGGTCCGCTGGTCATCCGCGCCGGCGTCGACCCGAACAATGTCGATCGCGCCATCGCGGCGATTGACGCCGAAGTGGGCGCGCTCGGGCGCGAGGGCCCGACCGCGCGCGAGCTGGACGAAACACTGCAGTTCCTCGTTGGCTCGATCCCGCGCATGCTGGAAACCAATCAGAGCATCGCGATCTTCCTGCAGACGGCGGAGTTCTTCGGCCTCGGACTCGATTACGACCGCAAGCTGCCGTCGCTGCTCCGCGGCGTCACGCTCGATGACGTCCGTGCGGCGGCCGCCGGTGTGCTGCGTCCCGATCGGGCCTGCGTTGCCGTGGCTGGTTCGCGGCCCGCGGCCGGCGTCCCATCGGCGAGCTCCGGGCAGGCGGGCGTCGGCTGCGCTCGCGTCGGCAAGGCACGGCGGTGACGAGAGCGGTCTTCTTCGACGTCGACTTCACCCTGATCCATCCTGGCCCGGCCTTCCAGGGACACGGCTACGCGGAGTTCTGCGCGCGCCACGGCGTTGCCGTCGACGCATCGCGCTTCGAAGCCGCCGTCGGCGCCGCGTCGGCGGCGCTGCAGACGGAAGGGGGCGTCTACGATCCCGAGATCTTCATCGACTACACGAAGCGGATCATCGAAGGGATGGGCGGTTCTGGTCCCGGCGCCGATCGCGCCGCGCGCGATCTGTACGACGAGTGGGCCGCCTGCCACCACTTCACGCTCTACGAGGAGGTTCCGGAGGTGCTGCGCACGCTGCGCGCCGACGGATTGCGAATCGGACTCATCTCCAACACGCAGCGCTCGCTGTCGACGTTCGAACGGCATTTCGAGCTCGACGGCCTGTTCTCGGTCGCGATCTCTTCGTCCGATCACGGCTACATGAAGCCGCATCCGTCGATCTTCGAGGAGGGACTTCGCCGCATCGGCGTGGAGGCAAGCGAAGCGGTGATGGTCGGAGACAGCGTTCCGCACGACATCGCCGGTGCTCTCCGCCTCGGCATGCGCGGCGTCCTGGTCGCGCGATCGGGACTGTCATCGGGCGCCCCGCCGGAGGTGCCGATCATCAAATCGCTGAGAGAATTGAAGCCGCTGCTATAGGTGGGGCGGGCGCAGTTGGCAGTTTGCAGTTGACAGTTAGCAGTTAGCAGTTAGCAGTTAGCAGTCGGCAGATGGAAATCCGCGAGCTGAAGACCCTCGACGAGTGCCGTGCGGTCGCCGATCTGGAAAAAGACGTCTGGGGCTATACCGACGCCGAAGATGTCGTTCCGCCGCCGGTCCTGATTGTCTCCATCAAGCGCGGCGGCATTCTGCTCGGCGCGTTCGACGACAGCAACACGCTTCAGGGATTCGTCTACTCGATTCCGGCGGTGAAGGAGCGGCGGCTCACGCAGTGGTCGCACATGCTTGGCGTGGCGCGAAGCGCACGCCAGACCGGCCTGGGCATGCGCCTGAAGCTGGCGCAGCGCGAGCGCGCGCTGGCGATGGGCGTCGACCTGATCGAATGGACGTTCGATCCGCTGCAGGCGGCCAATGCGCACCTGAATTTCGCGCGCCTCGGCGTCGTGGTGGAGGAGTACGAGGAGAACATCTACGGCGATTCGAGCAGCGCGCTGCATCGAGGATCGCCCACCGATCGCTTCGTTGCCGAATGGAAGCTGACCGCGCCGCACGTCGAACGGCGGATTGCGGCGGCGACGGGAGCCGGTATGCTGATGCGCGACGCTTCGGTTCAAGGGGCGCCGCTGGTCAATCCATCCGGTGAAGGCGACCGCCCGCGGCCGGGCCGTCCCGATCTGTCGCGCGGCGAGCGCCGCCTGCTCGTGGAAATTCCCACCGCATTCAGTGAGATGCAGATGGAGGAGCCGTCTCTCGCGCTCGAGTGGCGTCTCAGCACGCGGACGATCTTCCAGCATTACCTCGCGCACGGCTACCGCGTGGTCGACTTCTTCCTGTCGCGGAAGGCGCAGCGCGGCCACTATCTGCTCGCGCAGATTGCGAGCTAGCCGCCAGTCGATCTATCCGGGCGGCCACGTCAGGCCGCGGCCGGCGAGAACGTGCAGGTGAATGTGAAACACCGTTTGTCCGGCGCCGCTGTTGGTGTTGAACACGGTTCGATAGCCGCTGCCGGCGTGGCCTTTGTCCGCAGCGATTGCCGCGGCGCGCCGGATCATCTTGCCGACGAGCGGGTCGTCGCCCGGTGCCACGTCGTTCAACGTCGGGATGTGCCGTTTGGGCACCACCAGCGCATGCAGCGGCGCCTGCGGATTGATGTCGTTGAAGGCAATCAGGTCGTCATCTTCGTAGACGACCGACGCGGGAATCTCCTTGCGGATGATGCGGCAGAACAGACAGTCGCTCATGCGTCCTCGCTCCCGTCAAACGCGTCCGGATTTCGAATCAGACGGAACGTCAGCACGCGCTCGATGCCCTGCAGATCGCGATAGCTGCGTCCTGTTTCCCACCCCGCAGAGTCCGCCAGCGCTCGTACCGCGTCCGCCTGATCGTAGCCGACTTCGACGACCAGCCAGCCGTCATCACGCAGACCCCGCGCCACGTCTCCCTGCAGCAGTTGACGATGCATGTCGAGACCATCCGGTCCGCCGAAGAGCGCGAGTTCGGGCTCGTAGCAGCGGACTTCCGGTGCCAGGGCATCGCGTTCTGAAACGGGAACGTACGGTGGATTGGAGACGACGACGTCAATACCGTTCGCTGGCGGCACCAACGCCGAATGCAGGAACGCGATGCGATGGGCAACGCCGTGGCGAGCGGCGTTGCGGCGCGCCACTGTCAGCGCGGGCAGCGACGCGTCACTGGCGATGAACCTGGCAGCGTCCAGTTCGGTCGCCAGTGCAACGGCGATGCAACCACTGCCAGTCCCGATGTCGACGATGACGGGCGTGTACGCCGGGCCCGCTCCCAGCGTCGGCCACAGATCGATTACTGCCTGCACGGCGAACTCTGTCTCCGGACGCGGCGTGAGTACGTCGCCGGTGACTTCGAAGTCGAGACCCCAGAACTCGCGATGGCCGACAATCTGCGAGACGGGCTCGCGGCGCATCCGCCGCGCGAGCAGCGCGTCGTAGCGCTCGGAGAAATCCGCGGGTGCAGCGTCGGCGTAGTGAATGGCGTAACGAGTGAGGTCCCAGCCGAGAAGATGCCGCGCCAGGACCTCGGCATCGCCGGGTGCCTCGTCGGGCGGCACGCCGGCCGTCACCAGGCGCTGCCGCGCGCGGGCCACGAGCTCGGCCACCGTCATCTACGCGGAGGTCTCGGCCGCCGTCGCTTCCTTGAGCTTTTCGGAGTTGAAGTGGCTGGCTGCGGCGTCGATCAACTGGCCGAGATCTCCTTCCAGCGCGGCGTCGAGCTGGTGCATCGTGAAGCCGACGCGGTGATCGGTGACCCGGTTCTCCTTGAAGTTGTAGGTGCGGATCTTCTCCGAGCGCTCGCCGGTGCCGACCTGCGAGCGGCGGTCCTTGGCGATCGCGTCCTGCTGCTTCTGCAGCTCCGCTTCGTACAGCCGCGAGCGCAGCACTTTCATCGCCTTCGCGCGGTTCTTGATCTGCGACTTCTCGTCCTGCTGCGACACGACGATGCCGGAGGGAATGTGGGTAATGCGGACGGCGGAGTAGGTCGTATTCACGCTCTGGCCGCCCGGACCGCTCGAGCAGAACGTGTCGACGCGCAGGTCCTTCTCGTTGATCTGGATGTCGACTTCCTCCGCCTCCGGCAGGACCGCGACGGTCGCCGTGGACGTGTGGATGCGTCCGCTCGCCTCGGTCGCAGGCACGCGCTGCACGCGGTGCACGCCGCTCTCGTACTTCAGGCGGCTGTAGACGTTCTTGCCCGAGATCACGGCAATCACTTCTTTGATGCCGCCGATGCCGTTCTCGTTCATCGACAGCACCTCGACCTTCCAGTTGTTCCGCTCCGCGTAGCGGCCGTACATGCGGAAGAGGTCGCCGGCGAAGAGCGCCGCCTCGTCGCCGCCGGTGCCGGCGCGGATTTCGAGGATGATGTTCTTGGCGTCGTTCGGATCCTTGGGGACGAGCAGGACCTTGATCTCGCCGAGCAGCGACTCGCGCCGCGCCTCGAGCTGCGTCATCTCTTCCTGCGCCAGCTCGCGCATGTCGGCGTCCTTGAGCATTTCCTCCGTCGCGGCGATCTGCGCGGCGACGTCCTTATACTCGCGGTACTTGTCGACGAGCGGCTGCATCTCCGCGACTGCCTTCGAGTGGCTGCGGAACTTGGCATTGTCGGCCTGAACGGCGGGCGTCGCCATCTCGGCCATCAGCTGCTCGTATTTCTGTTCTACCGATTGCAACTTATCGAACATGTTTAATCGAGGGGCTTCGCCCCTCGAACTCCCCTACTCGCTCGCTCGTGGGGCCCATGCCCCCACTCCGCTCGCGAGGCGCACTCGCTTGCGCTCGTTCGCTGCCGCCACGCAGCGGGCATTAGCGACCTGACATGTTTAATCGAGGGGCTTCGCCCCTCGAACTCCGCTACTCGCTCGCTCGTGGGACCCCATGCTCCCACTCCGCTCGCGAGGCGCACTCGCTTGCGCTCGTTCGCTGCCAGGTCGCGAGCCGCCCGACACCGGAGGCAGAAAGGCCACCTCGTCCCCGTCCTTCAACGCGGCGGTCAGCCGCGAATAATCTTCGTTCACCGCGCAGGACACGTTGCGCGAGTAATCTCCAATCGCGGGAAACTCCGCGGTCAGCGCCTCCCAGGCATCGCGTACGAGCGCGCCCTCGGGCAGCTGCCGGCGCAGCTCCGAGGCGCCCGCGAGCTCGCGCAGCCGCGCGAACAGGCGGATGGTTACGTGCACGCGCGCTCCAGCGCCGACTGGCGCGCCGAGTCGTCTGACGGATCCGCCGTCGCTCCCTCGATCCAGACCTCGCCGCCTTCGAAATGCTCGTGCTTCCAGATCGGCGCAATCTGCTTGATGCGTTCGATCGCGTAGCGGCAGGCGGCAAAGGCGTCGGCGCGATGCGGCGAGGCTGCCGCGATCACCACGCTCGCCTCGCCGATTGCGACCCGTCCGGTGCGATGGTGGATAGCGAGCTTCGCATCCGGCCACCGCTCGGCCGCTTCGCCGCCGATGCGCTCGAACGCCTTGATCGCGAGCGGCTCGAACGCTTCGTAGTCGAGCCAGAGCACGCGGCGGCCGGCGTTGCGATCACGCACCAGACCGACGAACGTCGCCACGGCGCCGTCGCCGTGACACGCGACGAGGGCGGACACCGCGCCGGGATCGAGAGGTCCCGCGATCACGGCGTAGACACCCATCTGTTCAGTATACCCGCCAGAAATGGTTGAGCGGTCCGTGACCCTGACCGAGGCCGGGCGCGCCGCGAATGGCTCCCTCCAGGTACTCCCGCGCCCAGCGGACTGCGTCCTCTACGCCACGGCCGAGCGCGAGTTGCGCCGCCGCCGCCGAAGCGAACGTGCAGCCGGTGCCGTGAGTATGGACGGTGGGGATGCGTGGTCCGCGCAGTTCGAACTCTTGATGCGGAGCGGAAACGATATCGATCACCTCGCCCTCGGACGCGGACGGATCGAGGTGGCCGCCCTTCACCACTACGACGCGCGGCCCGAGAGCGCGGATCCGGCGCGCTGCCTCACGCATGTCCGCGAGTGAATGGATGGCCATGCCGGCGAGCACTTCCGCTTCGGGAATGTTGGGCGTGACGATTTCCGCCAGATGGAGGAGGTGCGCTTTGATCG
>JBKPSE010000034.1:0-3598 GCA_046765855.1 Acidobacteriota bacterium
CTCACGCGCCGCGTCGAGCAGATCGTCCTCGACCAGCGACTTGCCAACCGGGACGTTGCGCGCTTTGAAAAAAGTGTAGGCCATCGCCCCGCCAATCAGCAGCGCGTCCACGCGCGGGACGAGATTCTCGATCACTTCCAGCTTGTCGGACACCTTCGCCCCGCCGAGGATTGCCACGAAAGGACGATCGGGCTTCTCGAGCACCTTGCCGAGGTGCTCCAGTTCCGCGGCCATCAACAGCCCTGCCGCCGATTCCTTGACCTGGCGGACCACCCCTTCCGTGGACGCGTGCGCCCGGTGGGCCGACCCGAACGCGTCGTCGACGTAGACATCGGCGAGCGCCGCCAACTGCCGCGCGAACTCGGGATCGTTCTTCTCTTCCTCGGCATGAAACCGCAGGTTCTCGAGCAGCACGACGCCGTTCGGCGGCACTGCATTCACGGCGTTCTTCGCCAGCGGGCCGACGCAGTCCTCCGCGAAGCTCACGGAACGTTTGAGAAGCTCCGAGAGCCGCGCCGCGACAGGCTTGAGCGAAAACTCCGGCGACGGCTTGCCTTTCGGACGCCCGAGGTGCGAACAGAGAATGACGACGCGCGCACCCTGCGCGAGCGCGTATTCGATCGTCGGCAGCGACGCCCGGATGCGGGTGTCGTCCTTGATCTTGCCGTCCTTGATCGGGACGTTGAAATCGACGCGCATCAGCACGCGCCGATCCTTGAGCTTCAGATCCTTGATCGATCGTTTCATCCGTGTCTTTCCGCCGTGCTCCGTGGGCTGATGTGCTCCGCTTCCGGGACGCTACAGCCCCTTCTTGACGATCTCCTTCAGCAGGTCGACGCAGCGGTTCGAGTAGCCCCACTCGTTGTCGTACCACGACAGCACCTTGACGAAATCGCCGTCCATGACTTTGGTGTAGGGCGCGTCGATGATCGACGAATGCGGATTGCCGCGGAAGTCGATCGAGACGAGCGGCGCCTCGACGTATTCGAGAATGCCTTTCAGCGGTCCGTTCGCCGCCTCCCTGAACGCGGCGTTCACTTCCTCGCCCGTCGTTTTCCTGTCCAGCACCGCAGCCAGATCGACGATCGACACGTTCGGCGTCGGCACGCGCATCGAGATGCCGTCGAGCTTGCCTTTGAGCTCCGGCATCACTTCGCCGACCGCTGTAGCGGCGCCGGTCGTGGTCGGAATGATCGACAGCGCCGCCGCGCGCGCGCGCCGCAGGTCCTTGTGCGGCAGGTCGAGCAGCTGCTGGTCGTTCGTATACGAGTGCACCGTCGTCATCCACCCTTTCTTGATGACGAAGCGCTCGTGCAGCACTTTGGCGAGCGGCGCGAGGCAGTTGGTCGTGCAGGAGGCGTTGGAGATGATGTGGTGCGACTTCGGATCGTACTTCTCGAAGTTGACGCCGAGAACGACGGAGAAGTCCGGTTTCTTGGCCGGAGCCGTGACGATGACCTTCTTGGCGCCGGCGGTGAGGTGCTTGGCCGCGCTGTCGCGATCGGTGAACAGCCCCGTCGATTCGAACACGATGTCGACGCCGAGATCCTTCCACGGCAGCTGCGCGGGATCCTTGATCGAGAGCACCTGGAACTGATCGCCGTCGACGGAGATGCGGTCGCCCTCCGCCTTGATGTCTGCCTTGAGATTGCCGAGGATCGAGTCGTACTTGAGCAGATGCGCGAGCGTCGCGGCGTTCGTCAGATCGTTGACGGCAACGAAATCGATCTCACCCGAGCCCATCGCCGCACGCATGATGTTGCGGCCGATGCGTCCAAAACCATTGATACCAACTTTGATGGCCATTCCAGCCTCCGGCCCGACGTTCCCCCGGACGCGCCGGGAGAGCAAGGACCAAGCACGCGACGGTCCGCGCGTGGTGAAATAGCGATTCTAGTCTAAACTAGCCCTCGAACAGCCTCTTAGCCGCGGTGTACGTCCTCTACAGCGTTCTGATCGTCACCTTCTTTCTCGTCATGTCGCCCTATCTGGCGTGGCAGGCGGTGCGCTATCGGAAGTACATCGGCAGCCTGCGTCAGCGGCTCGGCTACCTGCCCGTTTCGTTCAACCTCGACGGCGAGCAATCGATCTGGATCCACGCCGTGTCGGTGGGAGAAGTGCTGACCGCTCGGGCGCTGCTGCCGCAGCTGCGCGAACGGTATCCGCGTTACCGGCTTTTCCTGTCGACGACCACCATGACGGGACAGCAGATAGCACGCAACAGCCTGCAGTATGTCGACGAGGTGTTCTACTTTCCGTTCGATCTCGGGTTCATCGTCAATCGGACGCTGCGGCTGGTGAAGCCGAAGATGTTCATCATGATGGAGACCGAGATCTGGCCGAACCTGCTGCGCGCGTGCAAGCGCGCGGGGGTCCGCACCGTGCTGGTGAACGGCCGCATCTCGTCGCGATCGTATCCGCGCTATCGCCTCGCGCGTCCGTTCTTCCGCCGCGTGCTCGACCACGTCGATCGTTTCTGCATGCAGAGCGAAGAATCGGCGCGGCGCATCATCGACATGGGCGCGGATCCTGACCGGGTGGTGGTCACCGGCAGCTTGAAATTCGATTCGCTCGATCTGCCCGGCGCGTCGACGGCTGCCGATCGCGGCCGTAATCGCGTGCTCCGCTATTTCCGCATCTCCCCCGAGCGGCCGGTGATCATCGCCGCGAGCACGTTGAAAGGGGAAGAAGCGCCGGTGTTCGAAGCGTTCCAGCGAATCCGGGCGCGCGTCCCCGACGTCCTGCTGATCATCGCGCCGCGCAAACCGGAGCGGTTCGAAGAAGTGGAGCAGCTCGCGCGGCGGGGCGGATGGCGCGTCGCTCGGCGAAGCGAGCTGCCAGTCGACGCGGAGCCGCGGCAGGACATCGTCGTCCTCGACACGATCGGCGAGCTCGCGCAGCTCTACCAGGTCGCGACCGCCGTATTCGTGGGCGGCAGTCTCGTCGATCAGGGGGGGCACAACATCCTCGAGCCGGCGGTGTTCGGCAAGCCGATCGTGTTCGGTCCCTACATGCAGAACTTCGCGGAAATCGCGCGCGCCTTCCTCGACAACGATGCGGCCATCCAGATCCGCACCGCGCGCGAACTGGAGCACGCGCTGATGGCGCTGCTCAACGATCCGGTGCGGCGCGCCCGCCTCGGCGCCGCCGCGCGAGCGCTGGTCGAAGCCAACCGCGGTGCGCGCGGCAAGACGATCACCGCGATCGCGCGGGTGCTGCCGCCGCAGGATCCGGGGAACGTGCGCCCGTTCCGGGTGGTCCACTGATCGCGAGTCTCTATGCCGCGGGCGCGCGCGGCCGCCGCCGCTATTACGCCGCCCGCCCGCACCTGCGCCGGCGCCTGTCCCGGCCGGTCATCAGTATCGGGAACATCGCTGCCGGCGGGCGCGCGAAGACGCCGCTTGCCGCCCTGATTGCCGCACGTCTCCGCGACATGGGGGAGCGGCCGGCGATTCTCAGTCGCGGCTATGCCCGCCGCGATCGCTCGGACGGTGTGGTCGTCGTCCGCGACCCGGACGGGATCCGCGCGGACCTGGATCGCGCTGGCGACGAACCCTTGATGCTGGCGCGGCAGCTGGAGGGGGTGTCCGTTCTCGTC
>JBKPSE010000035.1:0-7900 GCA_046765855.1 Acidobacteriota bacterium
CCTCACTCCTCACCACCGCGGCTCGCGCTTTCCGCCACCGCCGCCGCCGTAGCCCCCACCGCCTCCACCGTAGCCGCCACCGCCGCCACGATCGTAGCCTCCGCCGCCACCACCGCTGCGGCCGCGGCCGCCGCCGCCACCGCCGAACCCGCCTTCGGGTTTCGGCCGAGCCTCGTTCACCACGAGGGCGCGACCTTCCATCTGATGTTCGTGGAACTCGGAGATCGCCTTCTGCGCGTCATCATCCGTCGCCATCTCGACGAACGCGAACCCGCGCGCGCGGCCCGTCGCCATGTCCCGCATCACGCGGACGTTGTCCACCTTGCCGGCGCGCCCGAAGAGCTCCGTGAGCTGCTCCTCCGTCGCCGAATACGGCAGGTTCCCGACGTAGAGTCTCCTACCCATGCTGTCACTTACTCCTGGCTCAACGCGCGGCTTCGGTTTGGGCCGCCCGCCCGCCGCGCGCGGACGAGGCGCCTTCCCGTGGAACTAGCAGGATATGTGCCGCGAGCGGTACATTGGTAGAGATGTCTACGCGTGTTGTGCTGCGCCAGGGCGCCTTGGCGCTGATATTCCTCTCGTTGTCGGCGGCTTGCAGCCAACAACCTCGTCAATACCGGACCTTTCCTTTGAAAGGACAAATCCTGTCCGTCTCGGAGAAGGCGTTGCCGGATGGCCGCCGCGCTGTGTCAATCAAGCATGAGGACATCCCGGGATTCATGCCGGCGATGAGCATGGCCTATTACGTCAGGCGCGCGACCCTGCTTGATGGGCTGGCACCCGGAGATCTGATCACGGCGCAGCTCGTTCTCGAGGGCGGCGAGACATATCTGGATAAGGTGACGAAAGTTGGTCACGCGCCGCTCCCGCCCGACGCGAAGCCCGTCAAGGCGATGGACGTGATGGCGCCGGGCGACCAGGTGCCCGATGACCCGCTCGTCGATCAGCAGGGGCAGACGAGAAAGCTCTCGGAGTGGCGAGGCCGGGCTGTCGCCGTCACGTTCGTGTACACCAGATGTCCGCTCCCGGACTTTTGTCCGCTGATGGATCGGCGGTTCGGCGAGCTTCAGCAGCGGCTCGCGGCGGACGCTCGGCTGCGCGATCGCGCGCATCTGGTGTCCATCAGTTTTGACCCGGCGCACGATACGCCGGCCGTCATCGCGGCGCACGCGAAAGCGCGCGGCGCCGATCCGCGGCTGTGGAGCTACCTGACCGGTCCGGCGGACGCCATCGAACATCTGACTTCGCGGTTCGGCGTATCCGCGATCACCGAAAAAGACAGCGCCGAGACCATCACCCACAATCTGCGAACGGCGATCATCGACCGCCAGGGGCGACTGGTCAAGGTGTACTCGGGAAACGAATGGACGGTCGACGCGCTCTTCGCCGATCTGCAGGATGCGGCCCGATAAGCGGGCGTTCACGGCGGCGGAGTGGCGCGTCATCCGCCGCTGCCGCACGCCCGAGCAGGTGCAGCGCTACCTGAATCGCCTGCCCTACAACGCCGAGCCGCCGCCCGGCGGGGCGACGCTGCGCAGCTTCCGCGGCGTCGTGCGCACCGGGACGGTGCACTGCATGGAAGCGGCGCTCGTCGCAGCCGTCATTCTCGAACAGCACGGATATCCGCCTCTCATCCTCAGTTTCGAATCGATCGACGAGCTCGATCATGTGCTGTTCGTCTATCGCCACCGCGGCCGTTGGGGCTCGATCGGACGCTCCCGCGACCCGGGCCTGCACGGCCGCAAGCCGGTCTTCCGCACCGCCCGCGCGCTCGCGCTCAGCTACGTGGACCCTTACATCGATTACACCGGCCGGATCACCGGCTACACCGTCGTCAACATCGGCGACCTGCTCGGCGACTACGACTGGCGGCTATCGGACAAGAACGTGTGGAAGGCGGAACGGGTGCTGCTCGAGGCGAAGCACCGTCCGATCAGATCCTCGGACGCGCGCATCGATCGCTTGCGGCGCAAATACGTCGAGTATCGGAAGACCCACGGCGGGCGCAAACCGCTCTACTACAAGGATCGACGCACATGGTCTGAGATCCCCCGAGGGAACTGGTGATTACATCCGCCCGTTTCTCGGGCCACATCCGTCTCCCGACGCGCAAGGCTCGGGAGTTCAGTTGCGGTTGTCGGGTGCGGGAACGGGGAGGCCTGCCTTGCGGAGCCCGTCGATCAACTGCTCGACCAGGTCGGGCAGGTACCACTTCGCGAACTGGTCGCGCGCGATCTCCGCGAAATCTGGGCGCAGAGCCAGGAGGTCGCGCAGCGCCTTGGCAGCCTCCTCGCGGTCACCAGTTTGCCCGTAGAGAGCGACGGACAAGGACGCTCCAAAATAATTGCCCGGCATCTGGCTCTTGGGGATGAACGCTCTCGCACTGCGGTAGTCCCCCTTCCGATACGCGTCGAGGAACGGGAGCGCCCAGTACCACTTCGGGTGATGAGGGTTCAGCTCTCGTGCCCGTTCGCCCAACGCGCAGCCGCGCTCCCAGTCGCCGGCGAATGCCAGCAGGTGAGCGACGAATTCGACCATCGCTCCGTCTGTCGGGTTGAGAGCGATGGCCCGCTCGGCTGCATTCCTGAACGCCTCGAGCTCCTTGCGAAAGTAGTGCGCCTGGGCGAGAGCGAAATGAGAGAGGTGGCTGGAGGGTGCGATATCCGCGGCTCGCAGCGCCGCACGAAGCGCGCGATCGAGGCAATCGGGTCTGGCGTTGAATCCGAACCGGTGCTCCTCTCCATAAATCATGGACAGCATGGCCCAGGCCGCCGCATGGCCAGGCGCCTGCTCGACCGCCCGCTCCAGGACCGCGCGCACGACCGCGTGCTCCTCGGGCAACACTCGCGCGAAGTAGCTGAACGCGCGCAGCAGCGCCTCGTACGGCGTCAACCGATCGACGGACTTCATTCTCACGACTTCACTCATGCTCTGCGGCAAAATGCCGTACCAGTCGGCCACCGTCGACACAATGCGGGGAACGAGATCGTCGTGCAGATCGAACAGCGTTTCGGCGCTGAAGTTGCGCTCGTAGGTCTCGGCCCAGAGATTCGCCCCCGAGACGGCGTCGATGAGCTGCACGGTCAGCCGCAGCTTTCCTGCCGCCTGCCGCAGATTGCCTTCCATCATGTAGCGGGCGCCCAGTTCTCTTCCTGCGGCGCGGACGTCGCTTCCTTGATTGGCATAACGGGACGTCGAACTTCGTGCGATCACCTTGAGGTAAGAGAAGCGAGACAATCCGGTCACGATGTCCTCGGAAAGCCCGTCCGCCAGCACCGCGAGATCCGCATGGGCGCCGCTGTACTTGAATGGCAGCACCGCCACCCAGAAACCATCGTCGCGCCGCGCGGCGCCCGAATCGGCCGCGGAGCGGGTCGCCGCACCTTCTCCTTCACCGCTGGCGACCGGCGATGACGAGTACTCCACGAGATTGAAGACGATGTCTGTGGCGGATTGGAACCGATGATCCCGATCCTTCTCGAGGCAGTGCCTGACGATGCGATCAAGAGCGGGGGAAAGGCTCCGGTCCGACTCGAACAGACCGCGCGGCTCGTCCCGCAGGATGGCCGCCATCATCTCAGCACTGGTATCGCCCAGGAACGCCCGCTTGCCCGAGAGCAGTTCGTAAAGGATCGCGCCGAACGAGAAGATGTCGGAGCGGTGGTCGACCGGCAGTCCCTTCACTTGCTCGGGTGACATGTAGCCTGCGGTCCCCATGATCGTCCCGGGCCGCGTGTGGCCCGAGCGCGTCGGCGCGCTCATCTCCGCAACTGTGTCGACGCGCTTCGCCAGACCGAAGTCGAGGATCTTCAGGTGACCGTCTCTGGTGACGAAGAGATTCTCGGGTTTCAAGTCGCGGTGGACGATGCCCTTCTCGTGCGCTGCGGAGAGACCCCTGGCGATCTGCAGCGCGTAGTCCACGGCCTGCTTCGGCGCGATCCGACCGGCGTCGAGCTTCCCGCGCAGTGTCTCCCCCTCGAGAAGCTCCATCACTGCGTAGGCGATACCGTCCTGGTTGCCGAAATCGTGAATTGCCAGGATGTTCTGATGGGAGAGTGCGGCCACCGCCTTTGCTTCAAGCTCGAAGCGGGCCAGCCTGTCGGGGTCGGCTGCAACGGACTGAGGAAGGACCTTGATCGCCACGTCCCGGTCCAGCTTCTTGTCCCGCGCGCGGTAGACCTCGCCCATTCCGCCGGCGCCGAGCGGCGCGACGATCTCGAAGGCGCCGAGACGTGTCCCAGGTATGAGGGCCAAGCCGTGGATTATACGAGCGCGCGCTGCCCGGGATTGGCTGACACACCGGCATCACAAATTCGCCGGAAAACGGGCGGGCTTCAAACGACCGAGGACACCCGCCGGCCAGCCCAATCAGCGGCCGCGCGAACGACGCCACGCCGATTTTGAAAGGCGCGCCTTTGAGACCGCTAGCGCCAGGACGAGTGTGCGTGGTCCGTTGAATCGGATCATTGTGTGCCACCAGCTGCCACGTCTCCGATGCGCCGTTCCGGTCGGGAAGACTCGCAATCAAGAACGTGCCGGAGGCAGATCGATCCGGCTCTCGAGTTGCTGCGTGGAGCGTAGCGCGCCAAGGGCTCGGCGCGGTCTTAATCCGAGCGAGCACCACGGGAGGCACCCGCCGCCGGAATCGACTCGCGACGGCCGAAAGGGCGCGACTTACGTCCGCCGTCGGTAGAAGAATCCGCCGCCGCCGAGCAGCAGCACCACCAGGACGATGACGAGCAAGGTAGTCGAGTCCATTTTCTAATCCTCTGTGCTTTCGCGGGTTATGGGTCACCGGACAGTATGCAGCGACTGCCGGCCAGCATCTGTGCAATTGGGAACACCCGGAGGTCGGCCGATTCCACGACGATCGTGTGCAGACGGCTACTGATGACGATGGCAATCGGAGTGCGCGGTTCGATATCGAAGGCAGCGCAACTGCAGCATCTCGGTCGATCAACGGGGGTACGAACGTGGATGAGACGTTGAAATCGGTGAAGGTCTGGTTGACGTTCGCCGCCGGCGTGCTCGTCGTCGCTGTTCTCTACTGGGCACAGGCGGTCCTCGTGCCGTTCGCGCTGGCCCTTCTGCTCACATTCGTCCTTACGCCGCCCGTCAGCTGGTTTCAACGCTGGGTCGGTCGCATCCCGGCGGTGCTGCTGGTGGTCGCACTCGTCTTCGCGGCGCTCGGTCTCGCCGGCTGGGGCCTGACACGGCAGATGGACAGTCTCGCCGCGGACCTGCCCGGGTATCGTGCCAATATCCGGACGAAGGTCGCTGACGTTCGCGGGGCGAGCAGGGGAGGCGCAGTCGAAAAGCTGCAGGAAACCCTCGCAGGCATCAAGACGGACCTCGGAACGGACGCGCCGAAAGGGACCATGTCGCGCCCTGTTGTCGTGACGTCCACTGCGGCAACGGGATTGTCGGTCTTCGCATGGCTCGGGCCCGTTCTCGGTCCTCTGAGCACGGCGGGACTGGTCGCGGCCATGGTCATCTTCATGCTGCTCGAACGCCGCGAACTGCGCGATCGGCTGATTGGACTGATCGGGCACGGACAGCTCGCCACGACCACGAAGGCATTCGACGAGGCCGCCAGTCGCGTCAGCCGGCAGCTTTTGATGCAGTCGCTTGTGAGCGTGCTGTACGGGATCGGGGTATTCGTCGGACTGTACTTCCTCCACGTCCCTTACGCGTTGGTCTGGGCGACGCTGGGGGCGGCGCTTCGGTTCATTCCCTACGTCGGTCCCGTGCTTGCGGCCGCCGCGCCCATCCTCATCAGTCTGGCCGCATTGCGCGGATGGACCGGTCCACTGGGCGTGCTCGTCTGGTTCGTCGTGCTCGAATTGTTCACGAACCTCGTGCTCGAAACCGTGCTGTATGCCGGAGCAGTCGGCGTGTCGCAGGTCGTATTGCTCGTGTCCGTCGCTTTTTGGACGTGGCTATGGGGGCCCCTCGGACTGCTGATGGCGTCACCACTCACGGTGTGTCTCGTCGTGCTTGGCAAGCACGTGCCCGGTCTCGCGTTCGTGGGGCTGCTGATGGACGACAAGCCCGCGCTCGCACCTGAATACGGGTTCTACCAGCGTCTGGTGGCCCGGGACCAGAGCGAAGCGGCCGAACTGATTGATGGCCACATCAAAGCCGCGCCGCCCGAATCGGTGTACGACGCATTGCTGCTGCCGGCCCTCAGTTATGCCGAACGCGACCGTCTGGAACACCGGCTCTCCTCGGAAGAAGAAGCGGCAGTGATCGAAGGGACGCGGGAGTTGATCGCTGACGCGGCCCAGACGATCGGCCGCCGCATCGAGGCGCAGTTACCCGCTGATGGCCCCCCGCGCGTCCGCCTACGCGAGCCGCTGCGCGTGCTCGGCTACGCCGTCAATGGCGCCGCGGACGAAGTGGCGCTCGCGATGCTGGCCCATCTGCTGGACAATCTGCCGGTGGCGATGCAAGTCACCGGCACGCGCATGCAGGCGCTGGAGCTGGTGTCGCTGGTGAAGGACCAGAAGTTCTCTGTTGTCTGCTTCGCTGATCTGCCACCGAGCCCATCGTCGAAGACGCGATACCTGGTCAGGAGACTGCGCGCCGCACTGCCCGAGCTGCGAATTGCGGTGGGACGATGGGCTCCCCCGACCCTGGCGGACGAAAGCTCGCAAGCGCTCCTGGATGCGGGCGCTGATCACGTCGCCTCGTTCTTGCTTCAGAGTCGCGATTATGTCGGCGGCCTCGCGGAAATGCCGTGCTTTCCCGAGCACGCGGACGCCGCCGAACCCAGCCTCGCGGCACCAGTCTTTTAGCATCGGTCGCCGGACCACGCGGAAGCGACTCGGCAGCGCGCGCAGCGAGATCACGATGCGGATGAGCCATTCGCGGTGCGCGGTTTGCACCGCATCCGCGTTGTACAGGAGCGATCATGGCGAAGCGCAGCTCGGCGAAAAACGCGATCGAGACGAAGAGCGATCCCGCTGTGTCGTACGACGAGTTCAAGGACTACGAAGGTCAGCGATACACGGGCATGAAGATCGGCCGTAGTCACAAGTGGTATTACGACCAGGGTGAATGGAGGGAAAAGAAAATCACCCCGGACTTATGGCAGGTCAACTACGCGGTCACCAAGCGCCGCGCAGGACGAGCGCCTGAAGGATCCGGCGTTCCGGTCGGGACCGAGTATCACTGGTACGTGCTCGCCCACCAAAACGTGGCGAAACAGAGCGCGAACGACTACACCACGTCCCTGACCGGCCTCAAGTTCAAGATCGCGCACAAGCGCGCGGGCAGCGAGAAATGGAGCGCGACGCCGCGGACGCAGCGCAAGCGCATGATCATGTTCCTGCGAAGCGTCCTCGCCGACCTCGAGAAGCAGAGCGCGAAAGAGGGCGGCGTCATCACGCCGCAGCAGGGGCGGGCGGCCGCCGCGGAGCGAAAGGTTCGTGGGCGACGCGCCGACGCGAAGCGTGGACGGGCGCCGCAGCGCCGTGCGCGCCGTGCGCGCCGTGTCTCGCGGCGAACGACTGCGTGAGCAACGAGGCGCCGCAGTCGCGGTGACTGCGGCCGAGGCGTCGTCGGCGCGATCGAGCACTCGCCCGAGCGATACGCGAATGCCCGCCGTCGTTCACGAGAACTTTCCCAGGAAAATCGCGAGGAACGCGATCGTGTCGTTCATGCCGTGGCAGATGACGTTCGACCAGAGATTCCGTCCGCGCATCACGTAGAGAGTGCCAAAGCCGACGCAGGTGACGACCGCTGCCACCGCTCCCGCGATCCCCTGATAGAGGTGGTTCAACGCGTAGAAGATGCTGCTCCCCAAAATCGCAGCAATCCACCCGGCCCGAGACGGACCGGTGAGATCGAGGATGCGATAGATCAGGTACGCGCGGATGATTTCCTCGATGAATCCGCC
>JBKPSE010000036.1:0-5272 GCA_046765855.1 Acidobacteriota bacterium
GTGTGGACGGGCGGCTTTCCCATTCCGTTCTTCCTCCTGCTCCTTTCCGCCTTCCTGACCGCCTTCTACATGTTCCGTGTCGTGTTCCTCGCGTTCTTCGGTGATCGACCGTCGAGGATGGAGCATCGAGCGTCGTCAAACCAGGATCCGCGATTCGCCGTAGTCAGTGCCGGATCCTCGGTCCACGGGCCCGGCGACAGCCGTGACACGGCCCATCACGGCCACGGCGTCGGCAGCCGAGCGCACGCGCACGACGCGCCGTTCCTGATGACGGGGCCGCTGTGGGTGCTGGCCGCGCTGGCGATGGCGATCGGGCTGTACTTCACCCTGCATGCGCCGCACGCGGAGTTCGAATCCCCTGGCTGGTTGACGCCCTCAGCCGTCCTCGTGGCGCTGACGGGAATCGCAGTGGCGTGGTTGACGTATCAACGCCGCATCGTCAGCGCCGATGCCCTGGCGGCGGCGTTCGCGCCGATCCGCATCGCCGCGGTGCACAAGTTCTGGCTCGACGATCTCTATCTGGCGATCTACCGGTCGGTGCTGCTGACGTTCTCGCGCGCGATTGGCTGGATCGATCGCTATCTCGTTGACGGCGTCCTGAATGTGATCAGCGCCTGGACGCTGGACGGCGGCGATCGGCTGCGCCGGATGCAGACCGGCAAGGTTCAGGATTACGTCTGGGCGGTCGGCTTCGGGCTGCTCGCGCTGATGGCGTGGATCGGAGTCGCCTGGTGACGCGATTGCCGGTGCTGTCGATCATTACCTGGTCACCTTTCATCGCCGCGCTGATCATCATGGCTTTCGCGCGCCACCGGCCGCTGCTGGTGCGCTGCACGGCGACGATTGGAGCGGCGCTGCCGCTGGCGCTGGCGGTGTGGCTCTGTTTCGCCTACGACCGGGGCCGCGCCGGCTTCCAGTTCGCGGAGTTCTGGCCGCTGGTGCCGACCTTCGGGATTTCCTACAACCTCGCGCTCGACGGCATGGGCCTGGTGCTGGTCCTGCTCACGGCAATCATCCTCTTTGCCGGCGTGTTCGCCTCATGGACCGTGAAGACGCGCGGCCAGGAGTTCTACGCGCTGCTGCTCCTGCTCGTCACCGGCGTGTTCGGCGTCTTCGTGTCCCTCGATCTTTTCGTGTTCTTCCTGTTCTACGAGATCGCGGTGCTGCCGATGTATCTGCTGATCGGCATCTGGGGCTCGACGGGGGAGATCAGGCCGCAGGGGATTTTCGGATGGGCGTTCAAGCGCACCGGCGTCGGCACCAAGGAATACGCCGCGATGAAGCTGACGCTGTATCTGCTGCTCGGTTCGGCATTCATCCTCGTCGGCATCCTGGCGCTCTATACCGCCGGCGGTTCGAAGAGCTTCAACTTTCTGGAGCTGCAGGGCGTGCAGTTCTCGCCTCGGCTGCAATCGTGGGTGTTCCTCGCGTTCTACGTCGGCTTTGGCGTCCTCGCCGGCATCTGGCCGCTGCACACGTGGTCGCCCGACGGCCACGCGTCGGCGCCGACGGCGGTCTCGATGCTCCACGCCGGCGTGCTGATGAAGCTCGGCGCCTACGGCGTCGTGCGTCTCGGTCTCGGCCTGACGCCCATGGGTGCGTTGGAATGGGCCTGGCTGGTCGGCGCGATCGCCTGCATCAACGTTGTCTATGGCGCGCTCAGCGCGATGGCGCAGACCGATTTGAAGTATGTCGTCGCCTACTCCTCGGTATCGCACATGGGCATCGTCATGCTCGGCGTGGCGACGCTGACCGAGCAGGGACTGAACGGCGCGGTATTCCAGATGGTCGCGCACGGGATCATGACCGGCCTGTTCTTCGCGCTGGTTGGTCTCGTCTACGAAAAGGCGCACTCGCGCGCGATCTTCACGATGGGGGGCTTCGGCGAGATGATGCCGGGCATCGCCACCGCTTTCGTGATCGGCGGACTCTCCTCGCTCGGGCTTCCGGCGACCGCGGGCTTCGTCGCCGAATTTCTCACGTTTGTCGGCGCGTGGGCATCGGCGCATCCCTGGTGGCTGCTGCCGGGCGTGTTCGGGGCGTTTCTCACGTCCATTTACGTGCTGCGCGTCGTCCGTCAGATCTTCTGGGGGACGAAAAGCACGGATCCCCATTTCGCCGACCTGCCGGATGCGCAGGGCACCGAATGGGTCGCGCTCGTCTTCCTCGTCGGCATGCTCCTGCTGTTCGGCGTCGTGCCTCAGTTGCTCGTGGCGCCGATCGACACCGCGACCGTACCGCTCCTGATGCGGCTGGGAGCGATGCGATGACTCTGAGCCATCCCCTCGCGCTCGAGATCGGTCTTGGAGCACTGATCGGTTTCGTGCTGCTGCTCGGACTGTTCCGTCCGGCCGTCGCCGATCGCCGCTGCGGCTGGGTGTCGCTGCTTGGTCTGGTCGGCCTCTCGGTCTGGTCGTTCTTCGTACAGCCAGGAGGCCAGTTGTCCGGCGGCGCCTTCTCACTCGATCCGCTGGCGCTGTTCGCGCAGCGGCTGTTTCTCGTTTCGGCCGCGGTCAGTGTACTGGCGACGCTCGGCCTGTCGGGCGAGCGTTTCACGCGCCGCGGATCCGAATACCACGTCGCGCTGCTGTCGTCGCTGCTCGGGATGCTGGTGCTCGCGGCCGCGCGCGACCTGATTCTCCTGTTCGTCGCCTTCGAGCTGATGTCGATCCCGCTCTATTTCCTGACCGGATTCCAGAAGCGGCAGGAGATCGCATCGGAAGGGGCGCTGAAGTTTTTCCTCGTCGGCACCGTCTCGTCCGCCGTCCTGCTCTACGGCTTCTCGTTCATTTTCGGTGTGACCGGAACGACGTTGATGAACGCGATACCCGGAGCAGTGGCCTCGGGCGCGCCGCTCGCGCGGCTCGGGCTGGTGCTCGTCCTGGCGGGCATCGCCTTCAAGATCGCGGCAGTGCCGTTTCACATGTGGGTGCCCGACACCTACGAAGCGGCGACGACGCCGTTTGTCGCCTGGCTGTCGGTTGCGCCGAAGGCAGCGGGGTTCATCGTCGTCTTTCGCCTGTATCTCGAAAGTGCGGGCAGCACCGGCTACATCTGGGTGCCGGTCGTATCCGCGCTTGCGGGGCTGACCATCGTGGCCGGCAATCTGATGGCCATCCCGCAGCAGAACGTCAAACGGCTGCTGGCCTATTCGGGCGTCGCGCACATCGGCTACATGTTGATGGGTGTCGCGGCCATGTCCGCCAATGGCGCGGGGATGGTGCTCTTCTATCTGGTCGCGTATCTGTTCGGGAACATGGGGGCGTTCCTGGTGGTGCAGGCGGTCGGCGCCGGCGAGGGGACCGACGCGATGGGCGGCTACCGCGGCCTTGCGCAACGTTCGCCCGTCCTCGCGCTCAGCATGCTGGTCTTCCTGCTTTCGCTCGGCGGGATTCCGTTCGTCGCGGGATTCTGGGCGAAGCTGTTCATCTTCCAGGCGGTCATCGATCAGCACATGTACGGCCTTGCGCTGCTCGGCGCCGTTCTGACGATTGTCGCGCTCTATTACTATCTCGTGCTCGCCAGCCGTATGTATATCGATCCGCCTGAAAAGGCCGGCCGAGTCACGCTTGCCCCGCCGCTCCTGCTCGCGATTCTTCTCTGTGCCGTCGGCGTTGTGGTGATGGGCCTATACCCCGAGCCGTGGGTGAAAGCTGCACTGAACGCAACCGCCTCGCTATTCTGAACGCCCACTCTGGCAGGTTGCCTTTCTCGTCTGCGAACTGCCGACCGACCTGACTCTCGTCTGCGAACGGCCAACTGCCTGCTGCCGACCGAACTGCTAACTCTCAACTGCCAACTACCCTGCTGACTGCGAACTGCGAACTGCCCACCGACCTATCTCTCGACTGCCAACTGCGAACTGCCCACTGCGAACTGCCAACTGCCTGCTGCCGACCGACCTGACTCTCGTCTGCGAACTGCGAACTGCCCACTGCGAACTGCCAACTGCCTGCTGCCGACCGACCTGACTCTCGTCTGCGAACTGCCCACTGCGAACTGCCGACTGCTAACTGCCAACTAAAAAAGCGGCGCCGCTGACTCTCCGATGAGTCAACGACGCCGCCGTGGCGTTGCGCGTGGTTCGCGTCACGTGCAGCCGCCAGCTCCAATGCTGGCAGGCGCTGGCGGGCCGTCACCCCTTCGTGCACCGTCGCGGGAGGAGTCGCGATGCGATCGAGGTGACAGGCCCGTTCGCGTTCGATCTATTGGACGGCATCTTCTCCGAAGTGGCTGTGCCGATTCTGTGAAGAAATCGTGACCGGATCGGACGTTCGGCGCGGATTGGATGTGCATGCGGCTTACTCTTCAGGCGCACGATGCCGCTTGGCTGACGCCGTTGGGGGACAGGATTGTCGCCCGATGAGGACGCGCGCCTGTCGCCCGCGCGCGTTCTCGGCCCTGGCCTCAGGCATTCAGGTTGCTTGTCTGGATGCGCCTGTCATGCGGAGGTTTCCCGTGATTTCCAAGCGTCTGGTGCTTTTCGGTTGTGCCTGCATCACAGCGGTGATGCTCTGGCCGGCCGAGGCCGCGGCCCAGCGGCGCGCGGTTCGCCGCGCTCCCGTGCGGACTGCCGTCGTGATCAGCGCCGGCTACTATCGGCCTTATTACTTCGGCGGCTTCTACGGTTACGCTCCGTTTTACCGTCCGTTCTACAGCCCGTTCTACAGCGCGTTCTACAGCCCCTTCTACGACCCGTTCTGGTACGGATACCCTTACCAGTACCCCGGCTATTACTACGGACGCTCCTGGGCGAGCGCGCGCATCGAGGTGAAGCCGCGCGAGGCGCAGGTGTTCGTCGACGGCTACTTCGTCGGCCTTGTCGACAAGTTCGACGGCGTGTTCCAGCGTCTCGATTTGCCGGCGGGGGAGCACGAAATCTCGGTCTATCTGCCGGGCTATCGCACCTATCGGCAGAAGACGCTCTTCCGTCCCGGTGAGGGTTATCACTTCAAGGCAATCCTCGAGCCCCTTCCAGAGGGCGCCGCTTCGGAGCCGGCGCCGCAGCCGTCTGCGAGCAGTCCGGATCCGTACCGCGATCCGCGTGATCCTTACGCGCCTCGCGATCCCTATCGCCCCGGGCAGGATCCGAATCCTCCCTATCCTGGGGATCAGCGTGAGCCGCGCGATCCCGGCCGCACTCGTCCGTTGCCGGAGCGGCCGGCGGATCGACGCGCGCCAGGCAATCGGGAGTTTGGCACGCTCAACGTCCGCGTGCAGCCTGCCGACGCGGTGATCGTGATCGATGGGGAGCGATGGGACAGTCCTGAGG
>JBKPSE010000037.1:0-4262 GCA_046765855.1 Acidobacteriota bacterium
GCTGAAAACTGATATCTGACAAACGAAACCGGAGAGGCCCGCGGCCCCTCCGGCTTCGGCCAATGACTAGGCGGGTTTCGTGACGTTGCCGGCCTGCGGGCCCTTGGGGCCGTCGACGATCTCGAACTCGACCGCCTGTCCTTCTTCCAGCGTCCGGAAGCCGTTGCCCTGGACTGCCGAGAAGTGCACGAAGACGTCGCTGCCGCCGTCGCGCTCAATGAACCCGTAGCCCTTGGCGTTGTTGAACCACTTGACCTTGCCTGTGATACGCATCGTACTTGTCCTGCCTTGCAATGGGCGTAAACATAAAAAAAGACCGCGAGTGCGCGGCCTCGGCTTGCGACGCTGGCCCGCCAGCGCCGAGGGAATAGTAGCCGTCGCCGCGGGAATGTGTCAAGAAAAACGCCAAATATGCGCGCAATTCTGAGTGTTTCGGACAAAACCGGCCTGATCGATTTCGCCCGCGGCCTGAGCGCCCGCGGCGTCCAGCTCGTCTCGACCGGCGGCACCGCCCGGGCCATTGCCGACGCCGGTCTGCCGGTCGCCAACGTGTCCGACGTCACCGGCTTTCCCGAAATGATGGATGGCCGGGTCAAGACCCTGCACCCGAAAATTCACGGCGGCATTCTCGCCCGCCGCCACCGCCCCGACGATCTGGACGCAATCAAATCGCAGGGGGTCGAGCTCGTCGACCTCGTCGTCGTCAATCTGTACCCGTTCGCGAAGGCGGCGCAGAATCCCGAGACGCCGTTCGACGAGCTCGTGGAGCAGATCGACATCGGCGGCCCTTCGTTGCTGCGCGCGGCCGGGAAGAACTTCCGCGACGTCATGGTCGTCGTCGACCCCGCGGATTACCCGCGCGTGCTCGAGGAGATGGCGCGGCCGAACGGGCCGTCGCTGGAGTTCAAGTTCGAGCTGATGCAGAAGGCGTTCGCGCACACGGCCGAGTTCGATGCGCTGATCGCGCAGACGCTGAAGACGATTCAATGCACGGACGGCCGGTTCATTCGCAAGCTGTCGCCTGAAGGCGGCGACCTGTCGATCAAATCCCTGCGCTACGGCGAAAACCCTCACCAGAGGGCGCACTGGATTCAGGGACATGGCCCGAACGCGCAGATCAAGTGGCAGACGCACCAGGGCAAGGAACTGTCGTACACGAACCTGCTTGATCTCGACGCCGCGGCGCGCATCGCGCTCGAGTTCACCGAGCCCGCTGCCGTCGTGATCAAGCACACCAATCCATGCGGCACCGCGACGGCCGCGGCCATCGCCGACGCATACGTGCGCGCGCGAGAGGCGGATCCGCTCTCCGCCTTCGGCGGCATCGTCGGACTGAATCGCGAGATCGACGTCGAGACTGCGCAGGCGTTGACGTCGACGTTCATCGAGGCGGTGATTGCACCGTCCTTTGCCGCGGCTGCAAAGGAGATCCTGGCCAGGAAGCAGAACATGCGCGTGGTCACTGCCGATTTCGAGGCGATGGCCGACGCTCCGACGCTGGTGGGTACTGGTGAACGGACACAAGGCACGGAGATGCGCACGATTCTCGGCGGCATGCTCGTGCAGGAGCCCGATCGCGTCGTCGAAGCCAGATCGCCCTGGCCGCCTTCTCCGGCCGACGCAAAGGCCGCTTCGGCGGGGTCGACTCCTGCGGCAGCGACCCCGGAGTCGCAGATTCGTGTCGTGACCAGACGTGCACCGACGGCTGAAGAATGGCAGGCCCTCCGCTTCGCCTGGCGGCTGTGCGCGCACGTGAAGTCGAACACCATCGTGTTCAGCAGCGCCGATCGCAGCCTCGCGATCGGCGCCGGACAAATGAGCCGCGTCGATGCGGTGAAGGTCGCGGTGATGAAAGCGGCGCCCGGATCGCTCGCGGGAAGCGTGGCCGCCTCGGACGCGTTCTTCCCGTTCAGAGACGGTCTCGATGCCGTTGCCGACGCGGGAGCGACGGCAATCGTACAGCCAGGCGGATCGGTCAAGGACGCCGAAGTGATCGCGGCCGCCGACGAGCGCGGCCTGGCGATGGTCTTTACGGGGCGACGCCATTTCAGACACTAGAGATCTCCCGCCTGACCGCGTTCGCTCTGGGGCCGTCGAGTCCGCGGAAGCTGTAGCGCACGCGGAACGCGGCAGCTACCTGTTGCTCGTACTGCTCGGGGCGGCCGTCGCCGTGTATTTCGTTGCGCTCGGCAACTCGGCGATCTGGGATGCGAACGAGGCGTTCTACGTCGAGACGCCGCGCGAGATGATCGAGGCGCACGACTACGTCAACCCGACCTTCAACTATCTGCCGCGCTTCAACAAGCCGGTCCTGAGCTACTGGATCGTCGCCGCGCTCTACCAGCTGTTCGGCGTCTCGGTCGCGGTGCAGCGGTTCGGCACGGCGCTGGGTGCGATGATCGTCATCGCCTGTGCGTTCGTGCTGGCAGGTCTCGCGCACGACGCGCTACCGCCATCCATCGCGCCGCCCGCCGCGCAGCCGGCACGCGCTGCGCGTGTCTGGGCTGCCGCCGGACTGGCCGCTGCGCCGCGGCTCGTGATGTTCGCGCGGCGCATTTTCATCGACATCTGGATCACGGCGTTCATGGCGCTGACGCTCACGTTCTTCGCCTTGAGCGAACGCCATCCCGAACGGCGGCGGCTCTATCTGACCTTGATGTACGTCTCGGTCGGCCTGGGCGTCCTCACCAAGGGTCCGGTCGCGATCGCGCTGCCTGCCGTCGCCTTCGCCCTCTACCTGCTCGTCCGCGGCGAGCTGCGGCGGGTCACGAGCTTCATGCTCCCGCTCGGCAGCGTCATCGTCGCCGCGATCGTGGTGCCTTGGTACCTCGCGCTCTATCGCGAACACGGTTGGACGTACATTTCATCGTTCCTGATCAACGAGAACGTGGAGCGCTTCACCCAGGGCGTCGGCGTCCAGCAGCCGCGTCCGATCTGGTTTTATCTTCCCGTCGTCCTGAGCGATTCCTTCCCCTGGTCGCTGCTGCTGCCGCTTGCCGGCGTCATCGCCTGGCGTCAGCGCTCTCGCCTCGACACGCTGCTCTGGTGCTGGATCGGATCGATCGTCGGGTTCTTCTCGTTGTCTGCCGGCAAGCAGGACCTCTATATTTTCCCAATCGTGCCGGCCGTGGCCGCGCTCGGCGGCATGACAGTCGTGCGCGCGCTCGAGCACGAACGGTGGCGCCGCGCACTTACCTGGACGTTCGCCGTCACCGGCGTCCTGCTCGCCGTGGGCGGCGCGGCGGTGCTGGCGCTCTTCGTTGCCGCGGGCACCGTCTATTCTCTCGACTCGGCCAGGATCGTCGGCGCGATCGGTCTTGCCGGCGGCATTGCTGTCCTCGGCCTTGCCATTCTGCGCCGGCAGCGATCTGCGGCGATTGCCCTGCTGATCTCGGTCATCGCAGTCGACTGGGTGTTCGTGCTCTGCGTATTGCCCGAGTTCGAGCGCTACAAGCCGGTTCCCGAAATGACCGCGGTGATCGAGCAGCGCGTGCGCCCGGAGGATGCGGTGGCGCACTATCGTGTGGCGCTGCCGAGCATGGCCTACTATCTGCGGCGTCACTTCGAGGGGTTCGATTCGCGTGAAGACTTCCTTGAATTCATGCGGCGCCGCAGCGCCTACGCGGTGATGCGCGCCGAGGACTATCACGATGTCGCCTCCGCGCTCGGTCCGCACGCCTGCATCGTCGGCGAATGGGACTGGTTCCAGGCGAAATTGAAGGACGTGGTGGCGCATCGCCCGCTGCCCAAAGTGGTGCTGGTTTACAACCGCTGCCAGCCGTGATCCCCGTCCAGGCGCCGTCCCGACTCGCGTGCCGCGTCTGGATTGGCATCGCGATCCTGGTGGGAGGTGTGCTGCTGGCGCAGGCCGAGACCAAGGCTCTTCGTTCGATCGGCAACGATTTCACCGCGTATCTGGAAGCCTCGCGCGCGCTCGCGCGCGGCGGCAATCCCTACCTCGTGTCGCCGATGTTTCCCTACAGCTATCCGCTCACGCTCGCTTACCTTTTGATCCCGCTGCAGGTCCTGCCGATCTGGCTGGCGGCGGCGATCTGGTTCGCGGTGACGGTGTGCGCGTTCTGGGCTGTGATACGGCAGTCGGCGAGCGCCGGAGGACGCAGATTGACGGCCTGCGAAGCGGTCGCGCTCTCGGTGATTGTCGCGGTCGCGCTGCTGCAGATCGTGCAGAACGAACTGCTGAACGGACAGATCAATCTGGTGGTGGCGGCGCTGTCGCTGGCCGCCGTGGCGCTGTCCGAGCG
>JBKPSE010000038.1:0-3524 GCA_046765855.1 Acidobacteriota bacterium
GCATCACGCCGACGATTTCCACGGTTCCGCCGTCGAGCCGCGCCGACCGTCCGACGACGGCTGGATCTGAAGCGAAGGCCGAGCGCCAGAGGGAGTCGCTCAGCACCATTACTCCGGGCCGATCGGCGGCGCCGAGCACGCGGCCGAGCGCGGCGGGAACTCCCATCGTGTCGAAGAAGGTCGCCGATACACGGCGGCCGGAAACGCGGCGGCTCACGTCGCCGATGCGGAGGATCGAACTCTGGTCCGCCGTCAAACTGACGCTCGCGAGCGTTTGCGAGCTTGCGGCGATATCCACCGCATCCGGCGCCGAGAGCGGCATGCCTGTCAGGCTGCGCGCGGTGTTCCTGGATTCCAGAAAAACGATCCGCGACGAGCGCGGATAAATGAGATGAGGGAACTCGATCGCCTGGACCAGGGTGAAGACGGTGGTGTTGGCCGCGATACCGATCGCGAGTGACGCGACCGCCACGATACTCACCGTCTTCGCGCTCCGCAGCGCGCGCGCTGCCGTCCTGAGATCGTTCCGCAGCGTTTGCAACATGTTCTCCTCCTGGCAGAGGACGTGGCCGAGGGCTGAATGTTAGCGTAATGCTCCGGTTAATGCGCGTGCCCGTCAACTCCCTCGGCGGCGAAGGATAACGAGAAGCGGCCGCGGATAGGCGTGGCGCACGATCCACGTCGCCTGCGCCGAATCCAGAACAGTCGCGATCAGCAGGCACCAGGCAGACGCGCGAATGACGGAGATGACGTCGAACGTCAAGCCGGCGGCAAGCGCGGGCACGCCGACGAGCCATAGCGCGAACACCAGATACTGGCCAGGCCGCCACGCCATCTCGTGCGGTGATTTCACCTCGCCTCCCTTCGCGTCGGCGAATGCCAGGTACCACGCAAACAGCGGCAGCAGGCGTCCTTCCATCGCGACGACCATCTGCCCGAGGAAGCCCAGCAGCCCGAGGACACCGTAGGCCATCGCTGCGTGCCCCGTTGCGCTGCTCGGCGTCGCCAGCGAAAGCCAGACGCCCAATGCGCACGCGCCTGCGAGGCACACAAGGGCCGCGGCCGCGTGCAGCACCGCCGGGTCGGGCGTGCGGATTGCCGGCGGGCGTGGCCGCGGATGACACACCATCCAGATCGCGTGGGCGACGAAGACTGCGAACGCCGCGACGCTGATCAGCGCGAATGCCGCAACCCACGCGCTGCGCAGCGCGAAGGAAACGAACAGTCCGCCGGCGCCGATTTCAAGCAGGACGGCAGTCGCCCACAGGCTCGGTCCGCGCGGCATCTGCGCCGGTAGCACCATCGGCAGCAGCCGATACGCGACGCCGGTCACCATCATCGACGCCCAGCCGATCGCCGCCAGGTGTGCGTGGGCGAAGACGTTGGCGAGCACGTGGCCCGGCAGGAATGGATGAAACTTGTTGAAGCCGATCAGCACGCCGAGCGCGGCGGCGATCGCGATATTGACGAATGCCAGTGCTACGTGGGCGAAAACGGCGCGCGGAATCGGCGAGGCGCGCAGCCGCGGCAGGATCCTGACGCCGGCGGTGAGAATTCCTGCCGCGGCGGTTGAGGCCGACCAGGCCATCCCGCTGTACTCGCCGATCCAGAAGTGCGTCACCATGCCGGCGGCGCCGAACAGGAACAGTCCGAACGCGACATAGTCTCCGCGCCGAGCGGGAAACGTGACGCGCATCGCAATCGGGCCGACCAGATACAACGCTCCGAGAATCGATCCGGTAATCCACCCCAGCGTCAGCAGATGCACGACCGCGAGCATCCGATCGTGATAGAAGAAGCCGGCGATGCCGCGCGGATCGAGCGCGATCGCCGCGAACGCCAGCGCCAGCGCCGCGTGAGAGAGCGAGAAGTACAGCACTGGAAGCAGGCGCGGCGGAAGGAGGTCAACCCTCCGGGCCATACCGTCCGCTGTGTGTGCCGCGCGTTCCGTGGAGCGTGCCTCTCTTCAGCGGCCGCGCAGTTTGGCGAACATCCGCTCGTACTTGGCGAGGATCACATCCCAGCGATAGTTCTTCCGCACGTAGGCGCGTCCGTTTCGTCCCATGGCGGCGCGCAGGCGATGATCGCCGACCAGCAGCTTCAGCGCCTCCACGAATTCGTCGCGATCCGCGTAATACAGTCCGGCATTGCTCTTCTGGCAATGATCGACGAGCACCTCGCTGCGCGCGTTGGCGAGCACCGGCGTCCCCACGGCGAAGGCTTCGAGCGCCAGCAATGAGAGGCTCTCGTACGGCGACGGCACGACCACCACGGTTGCCGCCTCGAGCGCCTGGAGCCGCTCGTTGTCCGGCAGACGGCCCGCGAAGTGGATGAACGGCTCTTCCGGCAGCGGCATCAGCTTCACGCCCATCAGCACGAGCGAGGCATCGCCGCCGTCCTGGACGTAGCTGCTGAAGTACTCGATCAGCTCTTCACAGCCCTTGCCCGGATCGATGCGTCCGCCGTACAGCGCCAACGGTCCGTGCAGGCGATGACGCCGCTTGAAGAGCACGCCGCGCGCGGCGAGGTGCGGCCGCCAGCTTGGCGGACGTTCCTCGTCGGGAATCGCTTCGGCCGCGTCCGGTTCATCCCTCGTTTCTTCTTCCGACTTGTCGTGCTGATACACCTGCGCCTGCGCCAGGTCCACACCGCATCCGACTGTCTCTTCTTCCACCGCGCGGATCGAAAAATGGGTGGTGAGGAAACGCCGTTCCACGTCAGTGTTGTAGGCGATCCCGGCGGGGGCGCTGAACATCTCCTTGTAGATCTCGAGATGAATCGCCGGCTCATCGTGCGCAGTCGGCACCAGAATCGTCTTGTGCGGCGCGACGCGGACGCCGAGGACGGTGGGCGCGTACAGATATGTGAAGAAGACGAGGACGTCGTACTGATTGTGGTTGCGCTCGAGATACTCCTGCAGGGCCGGACACCAGGGTCCCTGCTGCCGCAGCCATTCCATCTCGTCCTCGCGCGTATGCGCGGTGTTGAAGATCCACTCGGAATAGCGGTTGAAGGCGTCGAGATCGCGCGCCCTCGCGTTGGCGAAGCGGCGCACGGTGACGCCGCGGATGCGGTCGCTGCCCTCCGCGTAGTCGTTCTTCCACGTGATGTAGTCCTGCGCGCAGGTCGTCAGCACTTCGACCTGGTGCTTCGGGGCGAGCCGCTCGGCAATCAGCCGGCAATGGTATTCGGAGCCGCCGAGGATCTCCGTTCCATAGCGCTGGACGATGAATCCTATTCTCATGATGTTCCGGACGGCGTCGCCGCGCCGGGCTGCCCGGCCGGCACGTTCGCGGCAGCCCCTTGCGCCGCGCCGCAGGCGCGCTGCTCGCGCCGGCGCTCGCTCACAGCAATGTCTCCACGACGCTGGAAAGTCTTGACTCGATCGCCGCCGGAGAGAAATCTCGAACGCGGCGCCGCTGCCCCTCGAGAATCTGCGCGCGCAGCTGACGATCGTATACGACGCTGCCGAGCAGCTCGGCCGCCACTTCGAGATCCTTGGGCGCGAACAGCAGGCCGGCGCC
>JBKPSE010000039.1:0-9362 GCA_046765855.1 Acidobacteriota bacterium
AGCGTGGTCGACAGCACGTTGCCGGTGTCGTCCTTCTCGGGGAAGAAGATCTCGATCTTGTCGACGTTCTTCTCCTGCGCCATCGAGATGACGCGCGGCTCGAGCGGCTCGTTGGCCTCGAGGATCACTTCGCCGGTCGACGGATCGACCACGTCGGTCGCGGCAAAGGCGCCTTCGAGCTCGGCGTCCGCGACTTCGACCCACTGCACGCCCGCCTTCTTCAGCGCGGCGATCGCGTTGCTGGTGATCTTCTTGCCGGCGCCGGTGACGACGTCGCTGCCCGCCTTGATCTCGCGCGCGGCACGCAAGCCCTGCAGGCTGTCGCCCACCGCCCACGACAAGGTGCCGTTCTTCAACTGCAGCCGATCGACCGTGTAGAAGGCGCGGATAATCTCGTCGGCGCCGCGCAGGCCGAGCGCGCGGAGGAAGACGGTCGCCAGGAACTTCCGCTTGCGATCGATGCGGACGTAGAGCAGGTTCTTGACGTCGTACTCGAACTCCACCCAGGAGCCGCGGTAGGGGATGATCTGCGCGATGAACAGCGTCTTGTCTTCCGAGTGGAAGAAGGCGCCGGGCGAGCGGTGCAGCTGCGAGACGATGACGCGCTCGGTGCCGTTGATGATGAACGTGCCGTTGTCCGTCATCAGCGGGATGTCGCCGTAGTAGACCTCCTGCTCCTTGATGTCGCGGATGGTCTTCACGCCGGTCTCGGGGTCCTTGTTCCAGACCACCAGACGGATCGTCACCTTGAGCGGCACGGCGTAGGTCATGCCGCGCTCCTGGCACTCGTCGACGTCGTATTTCAGCTTGAGGCCGACGGTGTTGCCGCAGATGTCGCAGATGTCGCCGCGGGCGTCGTTGGGCTTGCCGCAGCGCGGGCAGAGCACTTCGTGCTCGCCGTACGGATCCGCGATCAGCGTGTGGCCGCAGCTGGTGCAGGGTTGGCGCAGGTGGTGCAGCCCCGAGAGGCGGCCGCACTTGCACTCCCAGTTGCCGATCGAATACTCGATGAACTCCAGCGAGGAGTTCTCGCGGAAGTCGCTGATCGGGAACACCGACTTGAACACCGACTGCAGGCCGGCGTCCTCGCGTTCGGAGGGCAACCGGTTCATCTGCAGGAAGCGCTCGTACGATTTCTTCTGGATTTCGATCAGGTTCGGAATCGGAACCGTGGTCTTGATCTTGGAGAAGTCGATGCGCTCGCGGTAGACGTTCTTGGGAAGGCTGTACATGTCTGGTGTGTTTCTCCGCCTGAATCCGGCGCGGCGACACCCGATGATCGGGATTCGCGGCTCGGAGTTCGGGCCTTTCTAAAAGACAGCCGAAAAAGGCAAACGGACCCGGGCCCGGGCCGGGGTTTTTACGCCCCGAACACCCGCACCCCGAGTCCCCACAGCGACGTGATCGCCGGCGTCGCAGCGCGCCGGCCCGACGTCGTTACTTGATCTCGACTTTGGCGCCGACGTCCGCGAACTTCTTCTGGATCGCGGCGGCCTCGTCCTTGGGAATGCCTTCCTTGATCGGCTTGGGCGCGCCCTCGACGAGATCCTTGGCTTCCTTCAGACCGAGGCTGGTCACTTCGCGCACGACCTTGATCACGTTGATCTTGTTGGTGCCGACCTCCGTCAGGATGGCGCTGAACTCGGTCTTCTCTTCCGCCGCTGCGGCGCCGCCGCCGGCTGCCGCGCCGCCGCCGGCCGGCATGGCCATCGGCATCGCCGCCGCCGCGGAGACGCCCAGCTCGCTCTCGAGCGCCTTGACGAGCTGCGAGAGCTCGAGCACCGAGATGCCCTTGATGTAGTCGACAACCTGCTGCTGATTCAGTTCGGCCACTGTCATTACTCCTTACGATGAAAGCTTCCAGCTACCAGTTTCCCGCTTCCAGCTTCCGGCTTCCGGTTTCCCGCTCCCGGTTCCCCGCTTCCGGCTTCCGGCTTCCAGCTGAAAGCTTCCTAAAAATCCGACCTATGCTCCGGCTTCCTGTCTTTTCTTCTCTGCTTGCACCAGCACGCTCATCAGATCGCGCGGAGCGGCGTTGAGCACGCTCACGAGCTGGACCATCGGGGCCTGGAGCAGGAAGAGGAGCTTCGCGTAAAGCTCCGGCTTCCCGGGGAGCGACGCCAGCTCGGTGACTTCAGCCGCCTTGATCGCGCGTCCCTGCACCACCGCGGCTTTGACCTTCAGCGCGGGCGTGGCCTTCGCGAAAGTGGTCAGCACCTTGGCCAGCGCCACCGCATCCTCGCCTGCGTAGGCGACGGCGGTCGTGCCGACGAAGTGCTCGGACAACGGCTCGAACGCAGTTCCCTTCAGCGCGCGCTTGGCCAGCGTGTTCTTGACGACTTTGTACGAGGCCTTGGCGCCGCGCACCTGGCGCCGCAGCTCGGTGACCTCGGGAACCTTCAGCCCCTTGAAGTCGAGGACGATCGCGCTCTCGGTCGCTTTGAACGCTTCCTCGAGCCCCTGGAGCTCTTCGACTTTCGACTCTCTCGTAACAGCCATTTCTGATCCTTGTAGTTCGCGGTTAGCGGTTCGCCGCGTGCGGCAGGTTCTGTTCGTCGAACGAACTGCCAGCTGCCAACTAATGCTTCACCGTGTCCTGCACGTGAGTCGTATCGATGACAATCCCCGGGCCCATCGTCGACGACAGCGTGACGCTCTTCAGGTACTTGCCTTTGGCGGCCGAGGGCTTCGCCTTCACGACGCTGTCGACCAGCGCGTGCGCGTTCTCGATCAGGCTCTGCGCCGGAAACGAAACCTTGCCGAGCGGCGCGTGGATGATGCCGGTCTTGTCGACGCGGAATTCCACCTTGCCGGCCTTGATTTCCTTCACCGCCCTGGCGATGTCCATGGTGACGGTGCCGGTCTTCGGGTTCGGCATCAGGCCGCGCGGGCCGAGCACTTTACCGAGCTTGCCGACGGCGCGCATCATGTCCGGCGTGGCGACGACGGCGTCGAAGTCCATGAAGCCGCCCTGGATCTTCTCGACCATCTCTTCGCCGCCCACGTGATCGGCGCCCGCCTGTTGTGCTTCCTTCTGCTTGTCGGCCCCGGCAATCGCCAGCACTTTCTTGCTCTTGCCCAGACCGTGGGGGAGCACGACGGTGCCGCGGACCATCTGGTCGGCGTGCTTGGGATCGACACCGAGGCGCAGCGCCAGTTCGACGGTTTCGTCGAACTTGGCGAACTTGACCTTCTGCATCAGGGGGACGGCTTCTTCGATCGTGTGCGGACGCTCTGGTACCGCAGCTTTCGCCGCGCTGAATTTCTTCCCAACTCTCGGCATGTCCTACCTCTTGTGGTTCAAGCGGCCAGCGTCTGCTGACCTCCCACTTCTTCTCTTGCTTCCGGTTTCCCGCTTCCGGCTTCCCGCTCGAAGCGGGGAGCTGGTAGCAGGAAGCTACCCAATGACGTCGATTCCCATCGATCGGGCGGTCCCCGCGACCGACTTCACCGCGGCGTCCAACGACTCGCAATTGAGATCGGGAAGCTTCGTCTTGGCGATCTCCTCGACCTGCTTGCGCGTCACCGTGCCGACCTTGTTCTTGTTCGGTTCGGCCGATCCCTTCGCGAGGTTGGCCGCGCGCTTCAGCAGGATCGACGCCGGCGGCGTCTTGGTGATGAAGGAATAGGACCGGTCGGCGTAGACGGTGACGACGACGGGAATGATCAGCCCTTCGTCCTTGGACGTCTTCGCGTTGAAGTTCTTGCAGAAGTCCATGATATTGACGCCGTGCGGACCGAGCGCGGTCCCGACCGGCGGCGCGGGGGTCGCTTTCCCCGCCGCAATCTGGAGCTTCACCATCGCCTGTACTTTTTTCGCCATCTTCGCTGAGCTCGCTGTGCTTCCCGCTACCAGCTCCCCGCTTCCAGCTCGTTCTCACAACAACCGGCCGGAAGCCGGAAGCTGGGAGCTGGCAGCAGCAGCTGACACCTACAGTTTTTCCACCTGCAAGAAATCCAATTCGACCGGCGTCGAACGGCCGAAAATCGTGACCATCACCTTGAGCGTGTTGCGCTCGTTGTTCACTTCGTCCACCACGCCGTTGAAGCTGGTGAACGGGCCTTCGTTGATCCGCACCTGGTCGCCCTTGTCGAACGAGTACTTCGGCTTCGGCTTTTCCGCCGCCTCGGTGACCTGATTCAGGATCTGGTCGACTTCTTCGCGGGTCAGCGGCGTCGGCTTGGCCCCGGCGCCGACGAAGCCGGTGACCTTGGGCGTGTTCTTCACCACGTGCCACGCGTGGTCGGACATGTGCATCTCGACCAGGATGTAGCCGGGGAAGAAACGCTTCGAGCTGACCACCTTCTTGCCGCCGCGCATTTCCGCGACCTGCTCGGTCGGGATCAGGATCTCGCCGATCTCGTCCTGCAGGCCGTAGGCGTTGACGCGCTGCTCGAGCGACTCCTTGACCTTGTTCTCGAAGCCCGAGTACGTGTGGACGATGTACCACTGCTTCGTGCGATCGTCTGTCATGACCGGCTCGCTCATTGCGCCCCGAAGAAGCCGTAGACCCACCCGAGCCCCTTGGCGAGGAACAGGTCGACGAGCCACAGGTAGACGCCCATGGCGACGGAAAAGAGGATGACGACGAGCGTCGTGGCGTAGACCTCCTTGCGGCTGGGCCAGGTCACGCGGCCCATCTCGTTGCGGACCTCGGAGAGGAAGCGCCGCGAGCGCCCCCACCATCCGCTCACGCTCTCGCGGGTGCGGCCGCCTAACGAGTCGTCTTGATCCACAGTCGCCGTTTTCATTTCTTGGCGCTGGGGGCCGCCGCTGCGCGGCGGTTCCCTCCGGCCCCTCGCTTATGCTCGCGTCACTCGCGCGCCGTTGCGCGCCGTTCCGCTTGCGGTTACTCGCTCCAGCATTGTCTTTCGGCGCTCGCCGGTCGCCGCGTCGCGGCGACTTCGCTCCGCCGGCTCGCTTCAACGCTCACTCCGTTACGCGGCCGGTTCGTCGGCCGCTCCACTTCGTTCGCGCTCCTGCCCTTCATTGCCTTCCTGCCCAAACTGGCAGGACAGGAGGGAATCGAACCCCCAACCCCCGGTTTTGGAGACCGGTGCTCTGCCAATTGAGCTACTGTCCTTTATATTCCGAGGGGCTTCGCCCCTCGGACTCCCCTACACCGTCGCTCGCTCGCCGCTTCGCCGGCTCGCTCCGCTCCGGTGGCTCGCTTCGCTACGCTCGCTCGGCGTCACAACTCGGATCGCTTCGCTGCGCTCGCTTCATTCCTCAATCAGCAATCGACAATCGCTCGCCAATCGACAATCCGAATCGTCAATCGCCAATCCGAATCGTCAATCGCCAATTCGTGAATCGGCAATCTACAATCGCCAATCGGCAATTACTTGGTCTCTCGATGGCCAGTGTGCTTGCGGCAGAACCGGCAGTACTTCGAGAACTCCAGCCGCTCGCTGGTCTTCTTCTTGTTCTTGGTCGTGCTGTAGTTCCGGCGCTTACACTCGGTGCACGCCAAGGCAATGATGTCCCGCATGTTGGTTCCTACTGCAAACTGCTGACTGCGAACCGCCGACTACTCGATGATTTCCGAAATCGTGCCGGCGCCGACCGTGCGGCCGCCTTCGCGGATGGCGAAGCGGGCGCCCTTTTCGAGCGCGACCGGCACGTGCAGTTCGGCGGTGATCGAGGTGTTGTCCCCCGGCATCACCATTTCCACACCCTCCGGCAGCTTCAGCGATCCGGTCACGTCGGTCGTGCGGATGTAGAACTGCGGACGGTAGCCGTTGAAGAACGGCGTGTGACGGCCGCCCTCTTCCTTCGAGAGGATGTAGACCTCACCCTTGAACTTCGTGTGCGGCTTGATCGAACCGGGCTTGCAGAGCACCTGGCCGCGCTCGACGTCGTTCTTTTCCACGCCGCGCAGGAGCACGCCGATGTTGTCTCCCGCCACGCCCTCGTCGAGCAGCTTGCGGAACATCTCGACGCCGGTGACGACCTTCTTCTCGGTCGGCTTGAAGCCGACGATCTCGATTTCCTCGCCCACCTTGACCTTGCCGCGCTCGACACGGCCGGTGACGACGGTGCCGCGGCCCGAGATCGAGAACACGTCTTCGATCGGCATCAGGAACGGCTTGTCGATTTCACGCTGCGGCAGCGGAATGTAGCTGTCGAGCGCTTCCATCAGCTTCAGCACCGAATCCACGCCCTCCGGCTCGCCGTTGAGAGCCTTCAGCGCCGAGACGCGGACGACGGGAATGTCGTCGCCGGGGAAGCCGTAGGACTTGAGCAGCTCACGCACCTCGAGCTCGACGAGGTCGACGAGTTCGGGGTCGTCGACCGCGTCAACCTTGTTGAGCGCGACGACCAGATACGGAACGTTGACCTGGCGCGCGAGCAGCACGTGCTCGCGGGTCTGCGGCATCGGACCGTCGACCGCCGACACGACCAGGATGCCGCCGTCCATCTGCGCGGCGCCGGTGATCATGTTCTTGATGTAGTCGGCGTGGCCCGGGCAGTCGACGTGCGCGTAATGACGATTCGGGGTCGCGTACTCGACGTGGCTGGTCGCGATCGTCAGGATCTTCGTGGCGTCGCGGCGGCCCTGCGACTCGGACGCCTTGGCGACCTCGTCGTACGGGACGAACTTCGCCCAACCCTTGTCCGCGGCGACCTTGGTCAGCGCTGCGGTGAGAGTAGTCTTGCCGTGGTCAATGTGGCCAATGGTGCCGACGTTGACGTGCGGTTTCGAACGATCGAATTTCTCTTTTGCCATGTCGTTTGTACCGTCCTATCGCGTTTGATCTACTTCTTCAGTCCGCCTGCGCCTGCTTCGCTCATCGCCTTGGCGGGACGTTCCGCCGTTGCCCGCCTGATTCACCGCGGCGTAGGCGGATGGAGCCGATGACCAGGATTGAACTGGTGACCTCGTCCTTACCAAGGACGCGCTCTGCCAACTGAGCTACATCGGCCTTCGCGGCTCACTTCTCCGCCGACTCGCCGCTACGGCCGACAGGTCGGCTGCGCGTCATCCGCGCCTAACCCCACACAGCCTTTCGGCGCGACAGTTTCTCGCTGCGCGGCGCTCGCGAAAAACTGGAGCGGGAGACGGGGATCGAACCCGCGACCAACAGCTTGGAAGGCTGTGACTCTACCACTGAGTTACTCCCGCCTACGCGCCCCGCTTCGCCCATTCGCGTCGGCGAGGCGAGCCCGCGTACCCGATCCAACTTTCACGGCCGCTGCCGCGGCCACTGGCTGCCGCTCGATCGCGTATCCCGTTCGGCGCTGCTCATCAACATCGCATCAGCATCTGTGGCCGGCCAACCGGAGCTCGCGACGCGAGCGAAGGTTGGTGGCGAGGGAAGGACTCGAACCTTCGAAGGCGCAAGGCCGACAGATTTACAGTCTGCTGCGTTTGACCGCTTCGCTACCTCGCCGATGCGTTGTTTGGATGAAAGCGTCTGCCCCGCGCCGGCTTGTCCCGCCGAATCCGCCTTCGCGCGATGCGCTCTGGCGAGAGAAGGCGAAGATAGCTGGCGAAGGGATTTGAACCCCCGACCGGCTGATTACAAATCAGCTGCTCTACCGGACTGAGCTACGCCAGCCCAGACAAAAGAGTATTAATAGCACGCTTCGTGCCACCGGTGCAAGCAGGGCTGATACCCCAACGCCTAAACCCTTGAGTTACGGCCCTTTACCCCTGCGGCGTCCGCGCGCTGGCGAACAGCCTCATATAATACCACGCCGGCGGCGACCGACACATTCAGGCTGTCGACCGAACCCTGCATCGGCAGGCGGACCAGGCGATCGCAGCGGTCCCGCACCAGCCGCCGCAGCCCCGTGCCCTCGGCGCCCAGCACGATTGCCGACGGAAGCGTCCAGTCCACCTCGGTATACGAGTCGTCCGCCTCACCGGCCAGCCCGATCGTCCACACCTGTGCGTCCTTCAACTCTTCAATGGCACGCGCGATGTTCACGACGGTTGCAATCCGCACGTGCGCGAGCGCGCCGGAAGATGCCTTGGCGACGATGCCGTCCAGCGACGCGGAGTGACGTTGCTGGCGCACCACGCCCGTCGCGCCAGCCGCGTCGCACGTCCGCAGAATCGCGCCGACGTTGTGCGGATCCTCGATGCCGTCGAGAACGACGACGAGAGGAGCGCGTTCGCTGTCCGAGACGAGCTCCTGAATCGAGTAGTCGCGCGCGTCCTCGACCTCTGCCATGACGCCTTGATGGACGCCGCCTTTTGCGGCCCGCTCCAGCGCCTGGACATCGACCCGATCGATCGGGATCCGGCGCTTCGAGGCGAGCGCGACGACTTCTTCGATGCGTTTGTCGTGACGCGCGCTGATCCGCAGCCGTGTGACACGGTTCGCCTTGAGCGCCTCGACGACCGCATTGACGCCGTATATCAGCATTCGTTACCGCGAGACAGCGCCGTACCGTTGTGTGGTGCGCGACGGTGCGGTTACGGTCTTTTCCGCATCGCGCGGTCAGCGGACCGCCGCGGCAAACGCAGTCGCACGCTCGCGCGGACTGAGAATCTTCATCACGCCGCTGTCAGCCGTCAGCTGCGCGCCGCGCTCCATCGCCGGCACCGCGAGATCGAGCTCGGGACCGCCGCTCTCGCCGGTCAGCGCGACGCGGATCGGGTGGAACAGCGCCCTGCCCTTCTGTCCGGTCTTTTCCTTGACGCGATTGGCCATCGCGCGGAACGCCTCACGATCGAGCAGCGGCGCATCGATTGCCCCGGGCAGCGCTGCGATCACCTCGCGGGCGCCGGGCTCGTGCAGCACATCGGCGACGGCCGGACGCGCGAGCGCCTCAGCCGCGTCGTAGGCGAACAGGAAAGCAAGACGATCCGGAATCTCCTCGAGCCGATCCACCGATCCGACGGCCATGGGCAGCAGCGACTCGACGTAGGCGAGCGCCGCGTCCGTCTTGCGCGTCAGGAAGGCCCGCGCCTGAAAGTAACGGGCGGACTCCGCTGCGAGCCGCGCCGGCGACGCTTCCTTCATGTAGTGGCGGTTCATCCACGCCAGCTTCTCGGGATCGAAGACGCCTGCGCTGTGGCCGACGTCCTCGAGCGCGAAGCGGCGCGCCAGCTCCTCCATCGGCATCAACTCCGCATCACCTTCCACGTCGCCGCCACCCGAGCGCGGCGACCAGCCGATGAGCGCGAGGTAATTGGTCAACGCCTCGGGCAGATATCCGCGCTCGCGAAACTCGGAAACCGAGGTCGCGCCGTGCCGCTTCGACAACGGCGTGTGATCGGGACCGAGCACGAGCGAGAGATGCGCGAAGCGCGGCGGGGCAAATCCGAGCGCGCGATACAAAAGTACCTGGCGCGGCGTGTTCGAGATGTGATCCTCGCCGCGAATCACATGCGTCACCTCCATCAGCG
>JBKPSE010000040.1:0-3945 GCA_046765855.1 Acidobacteriota bacterium
TATTAAGTCTCGTGGGCTCGGAGATGTGTATAAGAGACAGAGACGGGATCGTCCTTGCCGAACCATGCGCTGATGTCGTTGTCGATATGGGTGATGTTCGCGCGGGGCACGAATGCGATTGCCGCCAGGACGATGATCGCGGAGAGCGGATAGCGCCACCGCCAGATGAAATCGGCGAGCCGCCGGCTCACTTCGCAGCGCCTTCGAGCTCGCGGCGGCTGAAGGCGTCCTCCGTGAGCCCGGTGTTGTAGGCGATCTTCTCGACGACGAGCTCGGTGCGCGTGCGATCGAGATCGTTGGTCATCACCGACTCGAAGACCGTCCAGATCCCCTGCACCTGCTGCAGGCGCTTCACCGAATACACCTTCTGTTTTTCGTTGCGGCGGTTGTAGACGTCCGCCTGCACGACGACGAAGCTGTCTTTCAGGATGAGCGAAATGACGCGGGGAAATTCGACCGAGGCGTCTTTACGGCGCGACTCGAGGCGATACGCAGGGCGTGAGGAGCCGTCCGGAGCCGTCCAGGCCGCGTCCGCATCGAGCAGCGCGTACGAGTAGTCGTCAAACTCGCGCCCGCCGATGTCCTCGTACGAGAAATCGCTGCCGACGAAGCTTTCCTGCGCTTCGCTGCCGGCGATTCTTCGGACGCGCCCGAGCGAAGGCAGATAGAGGAAGCGCTCGTCGTCGCCGTTGGGATGCTCCCAGACGAGGAACCCTGTGCCGCGGATGTCGTTCGGGTAGGTGAACCGGATGAGCGAGCGATCGCCGGCGGGGCGGCGCAGGGTGAGCAGGGTCAGGGCACGGTCACGGCCACGGCCGCGGCGGTCGAACAGCTTCATGCGCAGCTCGGCCTTGGAGTCACGGCCGGTGTCGCGGTCCTGCACGTTGCGGGCGATCTGCTCGGCGGTGAGCGGCGGCGCCGCGAGACTGAGCACAGCGGATGCGAGGACAGCAATTATGTGAAACATTTCACAAGCTGGGCGAGCAAGCGTACCATAAGGCCATGGTCCTGATCTTCGGCAAGGACACGTGCCCGTACACGCAGGCCGCGCGCGAGCACTACGCGGAGCGCGGTATTCCGTTCGACTACGTCAACGTCAAGAAAGATCCGGCCGGCCTGCAGCGGATGCTGAGCTACAGCCAGGGGCGGCGTGACGTGCCCGTGATCGTCCAGGACGGCAAAGTCACGATTGGATTCGGCGGCACCTGAGGGGTGTGAACCGGTGTCCGGCGGACACCGTCACGTCTCCAGCAGCGTGCGAATGCGGTTCGGAATCGGCACCGGCTTTTCCGTGTCGTAGTCGTACATGACCTGCACGGTCTTTGCGGTGAGAACCAGGCGCCCTTCCCCATCGAGCACTTCGTACTCGTAACGGAAGCTGCTGCGGCCGATCTCGGCCACCCGCATGCGTATTTCAAGCGTGTCGCCGTAGCGCGCCGGCCGTTTGTAGTCGCACTCGACGCGCGCGAGGATGACGCCGGGCAGCCCGGGCGGCGTCTGCGGCGAGCCGAATCCCCACAACGAGCGCCAGTGCGCGAAGCGTGTCTGCTCGAGATACGTCAGATAGACCGCGTTGTTGGCGTGACCCATCGGATCGCAGTCCCTGAAGCGGACTTCCAGGCGGTGCGTGAACACGGGCAAATGCTAGCATTGACGCGTGTTCACCGAAGAAGAACAGGCGCTGCTGCGCCCCTACTTCACCAACACCGACCGACACATCTTTGCGCTGACCAATCTTCCCGAAACGGTAAAGGGTGCGCTGTTCGCGCGCTACTCGCGCTCGGCCAAGTCGCTGCGTCGCCTCTTCCTCGATGAATTCGCCGGCAATCTCGGCGCAATCCACGCCGAAGCATCGTCGATCGGCGTCGAGCGCGCCGACAAGCTCTACGCCAAGGTCTTCAGCGAATACGGCGACGATTCGGTGGCGCAGTTGGGGGGGGCGCACGTCGCCTGCGAGTACGTGTCGAACATTTTGACCAAGGCGCTCGAATGGGGCCGGCTGATGGCCTACCTCGAACAATCGACGCGTTACGTGCCCTACACCGACAAGCTGCACGGACGATGGCGGTACCATGTGCCCGAGGAAGTTCAGGGCGCGCTGCGCGACCGATACGTCGGCGTGATGGATCGGACGTTCGAAACCTACGCATCGCTGATCGATCCGATGCAGCGGCATTTCGCCGCTCGATTCCCCAAAGCGCCGCAGGATTCTGACGCCGTGCACCGCGCCGCAATCCGCGCCAAGTCGCTGGATACGCTGCGCGGCATGCTGCCCGCCGCGACGCAGTCGAACGTCGGGCTTTATGGAACGGGTCAGGCCTACGAGGCATTGCTTCTGCGGCTGCGTGCACATCCACTCGCCGAAGTGCGCGCCTGCGGCGATCAGATGCTGATCGAGCTGCGCAAGCTGGTGCCCGCATTTCTCACCCGAGTCGATCAACCGGATCGCGGCGGACGCTGGAGCCAGTACCTCGAGTCCACGCGGGAGGCGACGCGCGCGGCCGCCGCACGCGTGCTGGCGGACATCGAACCGGAGGAGCGCGCCGAGGTGACGCTCACGGACTTCGACCCTGATGGCGAAATCAAGATCGTGGCGGCGGCGATGTACGCCGGCAGCGATCTCCCCGACGATCAGCTCCTCGCGGCGGCGCGGCGCATGACCGCCGACCAGCGCGCGGCGATACTGCGGGCCTACGTCGGCCAGCGCAGCAACCGCCGCCATCGGCCTGGCCGCGCCTTCGAACGGACCGCCTACCGGTTCGACATCCTGACCGACTACGGCGCCTTCCGCGACCTGCAGCGTCATCGCCTGCTCACCCTCGAGTGGCAGGCACTCTCGACGCGGCACGGCTACACCGAACCGGACGCGCTGGGTGAGGCAGGCGTGCTCGCGGCCTGGACACGCGCGATGGACGCCTCCGCGGAGCTTTACGAAGCCATCCGGAGCGCCGGCCTCGACGCGGCCGCGCCCTACGCGGTCGCCATGGCGTATCGCGTGCGCTTTTACATGGAGATGAACGCCCGTGAGGCGATGCACGTCATCGAGCTGCGCACCGCGCCGCAGGGTCATCCTGCCTACCGCCGCGTCTGCCAGCAGATGCATCGCCTGATCGCCGACCGGGCGGGCCACACCGCCGTTGCCGCGGCGATGCACTATGCCGATCACTCAGAGGTGGAGCTGGAGCGGCTCAAGTCAGAGCGCGAGCTCGAGCGGAAAAGGCAGGCTTAGCCTCGAGTCATTCCTCGGGAACGTCGCGGTCTCGTGACCAGTACTTGCCGAATTCGTCCAGGAACGTCAGCGAATCCAGCGACTTCATCCGATCGAAGAACAGTATGCCGTCCAGGTGATCCGTCTCGTGCTGAATCACGCGCGCGGTGAAGTTGCGGACTCGCATCGTGATCTTCCGCCCTTTCCGGTCGTAGGCGGTAACGTCGATGTCACGGGCCCGCGGAACGCGACCGCGGATGTCGGGAATGCTGAGACAGCCCTCCCAATCCTCCATTACGTCATCGCCGATCGCCGTGATTTCAGGATTGATGATGGCCATCAGCGGCACGCTGGTGTCTTCCTCCTCGTCGTCTTCTTCGCCCGCATGACGCGGACGCGGCGCAAAGCCGGCGACGAACAGGCGCAAGCCCTGGTGTACCTGCGGCGCTGCGAGTCCGACGCCGGAATACTCCTGCATCGTCTCGAACATGTCGTCGATGAGTTGCTGGATGCGGGGCGACTTGATGTCCGCCGGGTCGATGGATTTGGCCCGCGCGCGGAGCACTGGATGCCCCATCCGCGCGACCTTCAGGATCGACATGCGGGGTAGTATTTCATAGTTGGACTACCGCTTCTGCCCCACCTGCGCCGGCACGCTCGAGAAGCGAAGCCTCAAGGCGACCGATCCCGATCGGCTGGTCTGCGCCGCCTGCGGGTTCGTGTTCTATCTCGATCCG
>JBKPSE010000041.1:0-8435 GCA_046765855.1 Acidobacteriota bacterium
ATGCACGCGCGCAACGGGATTGCGATCAAGGAAATGACCGAGCCGCAGCGCGCGCTGGCGCACGCGCTGCTCAAAACCGGCCTGAGCGCGCGCGGTTACATGACGGCGACGGCGATCACGCAGCTCGAAAACGTGCTGCAGGTGATCGAGGGGCCGCAGCGGCGCTTCCCGCGCGATCCGGAGGCCTATTACTTCACTGTCTTCGGCACGCCGGGGGACAGGACGGCGTGGGGCTGGCGCTTCGAAGGGCACCACGTATCGGTCCGCTTCGACGTCGTCAACGGACAGACGACCGCCAGCGCTCCGACGTTTTTCGGTTCGAACCCCGCGGAAGTGCGGGAAGGGCCGCAGAAGGGTACGCGCGTGCTCGGCATCGAGGAAGACGCCGGCCGCGCCCTGCTCGATTCGCTCGACGCCGAGCAGCGCAAGATTGCCATCGTGCAGCCGGACGCCCCGAATGAAATGGTCACCGCCAACGCGTTGAAGGTCGACCCGCTGTCACCGATCGGCATCAAGGCGTCGGCGCTGAGCCCGGCGCAGCGCGACAAGCTCACCGCACTGATTGACGTCTATACCGGCTTGATGACCGCGGACCTTGCCGCCGAGCGGATGGAAAAGCTGCGCAAGGCTGGCGTGGACGGCATCGCGTTCGCCTGGGCAGGGGAGACGGCAAAGGGAAAGAAGCACTACTACCGAATCCAGGGGCCGACGTTCCTCGTCGAGTACGACAACGCGCAGAACGACGGCAACCACATCCACTCGGTCTGGCGCGACTTCAACGGCGACTTCGGACGCGATCTGCTGCGGGAACACCTCAAGGCGTTCCCGCATCAGTAGTCCGCCGCCGCCGGTCAGCGCTGCTGTGAGGTCGAAGACTTCTTTGCCAGCTCCGCCTTCAGCACTTCGACCGCTTTCTCGATCTGCGCGTCGCGCCCCTTGATGAAATCGGCCGGCGTGTTGTCGACGTAGACATCCGGCGGCACGCCGTAGTTCTCCATGTTCTCGCCGGTGGCGGTCCACACGCCGCTTCCCGGCGTCCGGATCGCGGATCCGTCGAGCAGCGTGTACGATCCGGTGCCAATCACCGCGCCCATCGTCGGCACGCCGACGACCTTGCCGAGGCCGAGCGCCTTGAAGCCGGCGGGGAACATCTCCGCGTCCGAGGCTGAACGTTCGTTCTGCATCACCACCATCGGTCCGTAGAAGTTCTGCGGCCGCGGCTGCTGGAAGCCGGCGTCGCGTCCCTGTGTGTACTGATAGCGGCGTCCGGCGAGGATGCTCAGCAGCTCCTGATCGATGCCGCCGCCGCCGTTGAACCGCTGGTCGATGACCAGCGCCTTCTTCGTACGGTTCGCCGCGAGGTCGAGCTGGAACTGGCGCAGCGACGGCGCGTCCATCGCGCGGATGTGCAGGTAGCCGATGTCGCCGTTGCTCAACTTGGTCACCATCTCTCGCCGATCCGAGACCCACTTCGCGTATTGCAGATCGCCGAACGCCGCGTTGTTGACCGGCGTGATGGTGACCTCCCAGGCGCCGTCCTTGGCCGGCTTGTCATTGATCATGAAATGGAACTTCGTCCCGGGGGCAAGCGTGAAGAACTGCCAGTAGTTGTCGCCGCTCTTCAGATCGTGGTTATCGACGCTGACCACGTAATAGCCCTCTTTGATCTTGAGGTAGTCGCGATCGGCAGGGCCGTCCTTGAAGATGTGCCCGACCTTGTAGAATCCTGACCCGTCGCTGACGAGCAGGAATCCGGGATATCGAGTCTGCTGTGTGCGCTCCACCGGGCTCGGCCCGCCGCTCACACCCGTGTGCGACGCGTTCAGCTCACCGATCATCATCATCATGACGGTGTGCAGTTCTTCCTCGTCCACGAGGTTGCCGAGCAGCGCACCGTAGGTCTCCCAGGCGCCGTTCCAGTCCGCGCCATGCATCTTGGCGTCGTAGAAACGGTTCTTCATGATGCGCCAGCCTTCGTTGAAGACCTGCGCGCGCAGCGCCTTGTGATCGACTTCGATGTTGGCGGTGTAGGTCACCTGGCGCGCCGTCTGGTTGGTCGTCGCCGGTTCCGTCGCCGTGGCCGCGGCCGCGCCGCCACCGCGGCCGCCGCGTCCGTCGCCCGCGGCGGCGCCAGCGGCCGCATTCGCGTTCTGGTTCTGAATCGTCGCCGCATAGAGGCCGGTGCCGGATCGGAAGTACAGCGTGCGGCCGTCGCGCGCGAATGCCATCGCGCCGCCGCCAAATCCACCGCCGCCGGCGGCGCCGCGGCCGCGTCCACCCGGCGCGGCGCCGGTGTTCTGTGGCGGAGCCGGCGGCACTCGTGTGAGCTGACCGGTCTCGACGTTGATGATGTAGATGCCGGCATTCGGGTCGGAGCCAGCGCCGGCGCCGCGACCGCCGCCGATCCCGCCGGTCGATATCGTCAAAGCGACGCTATGCCCTTCCGGCGCGGGCGTCAGATTGCCGATCGCGGTGCCCGGTACCGTCAGCTGACGCGCGCGGCGCGCGAGCCCTGAAAAGTCGATCTTCACCTCGACCGGCTGGGCATTGGCGCCGCCGCCTCTTCCCGCGTTCTGCTGCCGGGCCGCGGCCTCGGCGGCAAGACCCTGCGCTTCGTTGTCGATATCGCGATCCATGGGGTCTCGATCGCGGTCGCGCAGCGCCGTCGCCCACAGCTCCATCGTCGTCTGAATGCCGCCCTGGCTGGCGATGCCGTTGCTGAACCCTTCCGCGGAGGTGAAGACGATGTACTTGCCGTCGGCAGTCCAGACGGCGTTGGTTTCCGAATACATCGTGTGCTCGTCGGAGAGATGGTGTTCCTCGCCGCCGGCGATTGGCATGATGTAGACGTGCGAGCGGAGCGTGCGATCCTGCCGCGCGAAGGCCACCCACTTGCTGTCGGGAGATACCGACACCGATCCGATGCGCGACAGGTCGCTCGACGCCAGCACGCTGCTCTTGCCGTCGGCGACGGTGTAGCTGTAAAGCTTCTTGTCGGCGGCAGTGTAGAGCAGCCGGCTCGAGTCCGGCGCCCACACGACCGCCCCCTTCTCATTGTCGAGATCGGTGATCCGTTTCGGCGTGCGTCCTTCCGGATCGGACAACCAGATCTCGTCGCGGCCTGAGCGGTCGGAGACGAACGCGACATACTTGCCGTCTGGCGACCACTTCGGCGTGTCACTGCGCGAGGCCATCTTGTCGGGCATGATCCGGGTGATATCGCCGCGGTCGGTCGCGATCGTCAGGATCTGGCCGCGCGCCGAGATCACCGCGCGGCGGCCCGAGGGTGAGATGTCGAAGTTGTCGACCTCGTTGCTGATCGTCTCGATTTCGACTTCGTTGTCTTTCTCGTCGGTGACGATATCCAGTTTGATCTCGTTGGCGCGTCCACTGGCGACATCCAGCTTCCAGATGCCGAAGTTGTCTTCGTAGACGATCGTCTTGCCGTCGGCGGACATCGACGGCCAGAACAGGTGCCCGTCCGTGTGTTTCGTCACCTGTGTCGGCGGCGCCGAGCCGCTTGCCGGAATCCTGTAGATGTTGTTGACGCTCCTGCGCACCTCCGGGCTGCCGGGCTTGACGCCGCGATCGTTCGGCAGCGGATCGCCGACGAAGTAGATGTTGTTGTCGGCGCCCCACATCGGCCAATAGCGGTTGTATTGCTCGTCGGGCAGCAGCTTGGTGTAGGTGTTGTCCGACAGCCTGGCGATCCACAGATCGGCGGCATAACTGCCGCGATAGTGCTGACGCGACCATGTGGCCGGATGACGGTTGAAGACCAGCGACTTGCCGTCGGGGGAGTAGCTGCCCCAGAAGCCCCAGTCGAGCGGCAACGGCCGCTCGAGGCCGCCGCTCGCCGCTACCTGGTAGAGCACCGCCACGCTGGGAAATGCGCCGTCGCCGCGCGCGGCGCGGAAAATGACGTTCTGCGAATCGCGCGACCACCCGACGACTTCGTCGTTGCCGGTGTGATATGTCAGTCGCTTCGCCGTGCCGCCCTCAACCGGGATCACGAACACGTCATAGTTGCCGTAGCGGTTCGACGCAAACGCGATCCATTTGCCGTCGGGCGAGAAGCGCGGATAGACCTCGCGCGCGATGTTGTCGGTGAGGCGGTGCACGCCGGTGCCGTCTTCGGCGGCCGTCCAGATATCGCCGAGATAGCTGAACGTGACCCGTCCGGCGTGATAGTCGGGATGCCGCGCGAGCTTGACCGGCGCCGCGGCGAGCGGCGCGGCGCCGAAAACGAGCGCAGCCATGGCGGTGATGGCGGCGGCCACGGTGTACCTTCGCAACATATCCATCCTCCAGGGTCTCTTACAGGCGGGAAACCGACGGCAGTTTAGCACCGACGCTGTCGCGCGGCGGATGAAGCCTTACGCGGCTCGGAGGGCGATCGCAACGCCGTCGCGCTGCGAGCCCTGCGGTGCTAACGCTTCTTCGTGCTCCGCTTGCGCGTCGGCTTGCGCGTCCTGGTCCGCTTGACATGGTCGGGCAGCTTCTTGCTGCCGGTCTCGCGGTTCCATTCCTCGAACGTCTCGGCGGAGATCTTCCCCTCGACCAGCAGCTCTGCGAATTTGCGCCTTTGCGCTTGACTCTTGAATGGCATAACGCTCCTTAGACATGGTGGGCAAGACGCTTCTCGATGCGCCGATCCGGAATCAGCCACATCGCGGCGACGCAGACGTAGATCGCGGCGGAGATCACCGGCTGCCACCACGCGATCAGGATCGCCGCGAAATACAGCACCACCGAGATCTTTCCCTTGAAATCGGATCCGAGCGCTTCGCGCAGCGGCGAATGCGGCCCCTGCGCCGCAATCAGCGTGGTCTTGAGGATGTAGTAGGCGATCCCGGCCATCATCTGGATGAAGCCGTAGAGCGCGGTGGGCAGCGGCGCGACGTGCGAGTCGCCCATCCACGCCGTGCCGAAGGGAAAGAGCGACAGCCAGAACAGCAGGTGCAGGTTCGCCCAGAGCACCGCGCCGGTGACACGGTCGCTCATGTGAATCATGTGATGGTGGTTGTTCCAGTAGATCCCGAGGTATATGAAGCTGAGTCCGTAGAAGCCGAACACGTGGCCGAGCGCGCGAAGGTCAGACCAGTCGCGCCCCGCCGGCGTCTTCAGTTCCAGGACCATGATCGTAATCAGGATCGCGATGACGCCGTCGCTGAACGCCTCGAGCCTGCTCGTCTTCATCACGTTCGGTCGATTCTACGCGAGCGTGAGACAATCGCCGCCGTGAAGCTCCTGCGCACCGTGCCGCGACGGATCGCGGGACCGGCGTCACTACTGGTGCTGCTCGCCTGGATCGTCACCATGGGCGTTCTCCTCACCCGCGCCTACGTGCAGGCGCGCTCGCTCAACCTTGCCACCGACCTCGCGCGTTACGGCACGTCGGCGCAGTGGCACGGCGTCTACTATCGCGGCGAAAAGGTCGGCTTCACCGTCAGCCAGACGACGCCGACGCGGGACGGCTTTCAGGTGCAGGAAGACGCGCGCATCCAGATGTCGCTGCTGGGCGCGACCAGCGCAGCGGCGATCCGGACCACGGCGCAGCTCGACCCGGCTTTCGCGCTGCGGTCGTTCGACTTTTCGCTCGATCCTGGCACCGGACCCGTCCACGTCAGCGGCGTTGTCTCGGGCAGGCACGTGAGCCTGACGATCGGGACGGCGAGCGGCACGCAGAAGGAAGAGCGCGATCTCGAGGACGTTCCCGTCTTGAGCATCAATCTGCCGCGTCTCCTCGCCGCCCGTGGATTCCGGCCCGGCAGCGACGCGCAATTCATCATCTTCGACCCGGCGACGCTGCGCAGCGAACGGGCGGCACTTGCGATCGGACGACGCGAGATGGTCAACGTCAGCTCGCCGCTGCCGGCGCGCGTCGGCGCGCGGGACGTCTACCGCGTGACCAGTCAATCGATTCCCGCATTCCGGGTCGACTTCTCGATCGCAGGACTGCGCACGTCCGCCTGGGTGACCGACACCGGGGAAGTGGTCCGTGAAGAGAGTCAGATGGGACTGATGTCGGTGCAGGAATCTCCGGACGTCGCGCGACGGATGGCAATCAGCCGCGGCATCAGGGGCGATCTGCTGGACGCGTCCGCGGTCGTGCCGCGCTACGCCACCCGACACCAGATCGACGACGGCCGCGACGTGCGGCGCATCCGCCTGCGCGTCGACGGCGCCGACCTTTCCACCCCCGACATCCAGGGCGCTGGTCAGCAGGTCGACGGAAAGATGCTGGAGATTCGCGACGCGCGAGCGCTGCGCCCGGCGGCCAGCGGCGAGGATCTCACGGCATACCTTCGTCCCGAACCGCTGATCGAAAGCGACGATCCCGCGATTCACGCGGAAGCGCGCGCGGCGGTGCTCGATGTGAAGGATCCGCGCACCATCGCCGAGCGTTTGACCCGGCGCGTCAATAGCATGCTCGACAAGAAGCCAACCGTCAGCCTGCCCTCGGCGCGCGAAGTGCTGCGCACGAAGATCGGCGACTGCAACGAGCACACGGCGCTTTACGTCGCCATGGCGCGGTCGCTGGGCGTGCCGTCGCGTATCGCCGTCGGCCTCGTCTACACGCGCGGCGCGTTCTTCTATCACGCCTGGCCCGAGGTCTACCTCGCGGAAGGACGCGGCCGAGGCATGTGGCTGCCGGTCGATCCTACGTTGAACCAGTTTCCCGCCGACGCGACCCACGTCCGCCTGGCGCGCGGCGGCTTGGACAAGCAGGCCGCCATTCTTCCTTTGATCGGAAAAATCAAAATCGACATCGTCGATGTCGAGCTCGCGCCGAACTCCACGCCCGTGCTCATTGGCCGCGGCTCGACGCCGACGGCGCCGTTCGCCTCCCCTATGCCGGTGCGTACCGGCCTGACGTGCTGGTCATCTCCGGTCGGGGGGGCTTCGCCCCGATGAGCCCCGCTTCGCTCGCGTGGCTCAGTCGCGATCGCTCGTTCGCGGGCGAACTTCCATGATCGTCATCGAGGATCTGGTCAAGAAGTACGGCGCGTTCACGGCGGTCGACAGCGTCAGCCTCGAGGTGCAGCCGGGCGAGATCCACGGCTTTCTCGGGCCGAACGGCGCAGGCAAAACGACCACCATCCGAATGATCGCGGGGCTGCTGAAGCCGACATCCGGACGGATTCTGGTCAACGGCCACGATCTGTCGCGCGAGCCGGAAGCGGCCAAGGCCTCCCTCGGGTTCATCCCCGATCGGCCGTTCATCTACGAAAAGCTCACGGCCGGCGAATTCCTCCGCTTCCACGCCGGTCTCTACGGCGTGGAGGAGGCGCACGTCGACGCGCGGGTCACCGAGATGCTCGAACTGTTCGAGCTCGGGCGCTGGGAACACGAGCTGGTCGAGAGCTTCTCGCACGGCATGAAGCAGCGGCTGGTGATGTGCGCGGCGTTCATGCACCGGCCTCAGGCGGTGCTGGTCGACGAGCCGATGGTCGGCCTCGATCCGCGCGGCGCGCGGTTGATCAAGGACGTCTTCCGCCGCATGAGCGAACGCGGCGTGGCCATTCTGATGAGCACGCACACGCTCGAAGTTGCACAGGAGATGTGCGACCGGATCAGCATCATTCTCAAAGGGCAGATCATCGCCCGCGGCACGGTCGACGAATTGCGCGCGCTCGCCGGCCGGCCCGGTCAGCATCTCACCGAGGTCTTCCTGCGGCTTACCGGCGGTTCGGGTCTGCAGGAGATCGACGAGGTGTTGTGAGAGCCAGGTCGTCGGGGGTGCGCGTCGTCCGCGGAACGTCGTGGAGTGTAGTCAGGGGTTCGAACTCTATGGTTCAGCCGTTTCCGTACCTGTTGTTGCCATCGTTCTGGGCGTCGCGGAATCGGGCGCGGCGGCGTGAGCGCGGCGACTCGATGCGCGCGGGATTCTTCTCGGCGGTCGCCGTCGCGGTCGCCGGCGCGATTTTCGCCGCGTCATTCTGGCTGACCGTGCAGCTCGGCGCCTTCGCCGAATTTGGCGATTACCTGATCCGGCTTGGCCTCTCCTGGCTGTTCCTGTCCTTTCTGTCGTTCCTGGCGTTCAGCGGCGTCGTGACCGCGCTGTCGACATTTTTCCTGTCCGACGATCTTCGTCTTCTCCTTGCCGCGCCCGTCTCGGCGCGCCGCGTGTTCCACGCGCGCTTCGCGCGCACGGTCGGCTTGTCCTCCTGGATGGTCGTCGTCTTCATCCTCCCGGTGCTCGCAGGCGTCGGCGTCGGGCATTGCGCGCCCTGGTCGTACTACTGGCTCTCGGTGCTCGCAGTCGTGCCCTTCGTCGTCATTCCGGTCGCACTTGGCACGGCAATCACGCTGCTGCTGGTCAACATCTTCCCAGCGCGCCGCGCGCGAGACATCCTGATGTTGATGGGACTGCTGTTTGCCGGCAGCCTCGTCGTCCTGCTGCGCATCATCCAGCCGGAGCAGTTGCTGCG
>JBKPSE010000042.1:0-4486 GCA_046765855.1 Acidobacteriota bacterium
TATGACTTCGAGCCGGACGTGCCCTTCGGCGTTCCCTTCCGCCCGTCGCCCTTTCGAGCGCGCTTTGACGTGCTCGTCGCCGGCGAACGGATCACAATCGAGCGGCCGGTGGAGTTCCGCTACAGCAACGTGATGGCCGGGGAGAAGCGCTCGCAGTTGAATGTCTCGCCTGCGTTCAACGTGACGGTCGATCCTGACATCGCACTCTATCCGCTGCCGTCCGAGGGGGGAACGTCCGCCTTCAGACGTAAAGTCATCGACGTGACCGTCGCAAACAATCAGAAGGGACCTGCGTCGGCGACCGTCGCGCTGCAAGTCCCGCAAGGCTGGATCGCCGAGCCCGCGTCCCAGCCGCTGACTTTCTCGCGCGAAGACGAGTCAGTCACGGCGAAGTTCGCGCTGCAGCCGCCGTCCGGTACGGCGGCAGGCGAGACGACGGTGAAAGCGGCCGTCATCGCTGAAACAGGGGCGCGATCCGACGCCGGTTATCAGGTCGTCGAGTATTCGCACATCCATCGCCGGCACGTCGTGCGCGACGCCGGCGTCCGCGTCAAGATCGTCGATGTCAGCGTCGCCGCGAACGTCAAGGTCGGCTACATCATGGGCGTCGGCGATAGCGTGCCTGACGCGATCGAGCAGCTCGGGGCCGAGGTGACGATGATCGATCCGGAAACGCTGGCGTCCGGCGATCTCTCGCGGTTCAGCGTGATCGTGCTCGGCGTGCGCGCCTACGAGCGCCGTCCGGATCTGCGCGCCAACAACCATCGCCTGCTGACATACGCGGAACAAGGCGGTACGGTGATCGTCCAGTACCAGCGCGCCGAGTTCAACGAAGCGCAGTACGCTCCGTTTCCGGCAAAGACGACCACGGACCGGATTACCGACGAAAACGCGCCGATGGAAGTACTGGTGCCGGACCATCCGATCTTCACCACGCCGAACCGGATCGGGCCCGACGCCTGGCGCGGCTGGGTGCAGGAGCGCGGCACGTATTTCATGGGCGAGCGCGATCCGCGCTACGTCGACCTGCTTCGATCGCAGGATCCTTTCCCGTACAATGCCGGACCGAAGACAGGCATCCTGGTGGAAGCGCAAGTCGGCAAGGGACGCTGGCTCTACACGGGACTCGGCCTCTGGCGACAACTGCCGGCGGGAACCGAGGGCGCCTACCGTCTGCTGGCGAATCTGATCAGCCTCGGGAAACAGTAGCGTGAGATTCTCGCCCGACTACGTCCGCATCGTCCTCAACGAGAACTTCGAAGACGCCAAGGCGCAGTTTCTCGAACCGCTGATGGCGATCAATTACGCCCACCTGGTGATGCTCGCCGAGCAGAAGATCGTCGCCAGAGAGGAAGCGGCGGCGATCCGCCGCGCGCTCGACGCGATCGACGTCGATGCGGTGCGCAAGGTCCAGTACGACGGCACCTACGAGGATCTCTTCTTCTATCTCGAAGGTCTGCTGGTCGCGGGTTGTGGCGAGGATGCGGCGGGCCGTCTGCACACGGCGCGATCGCGCAACGACATCGACATGACCATGTACCGGATGTCGCAGCGGCAGGCGATTCTCGCGATCGTCCAGTCGGTGCTGGCGCTGCGCGGAGCGCTGCTCGCGCTGGCGGAGAAGTATCGCGACGCGGTGTTCGCCGCGCACACGCACACGCAGCCGGCGCAGCCGTCGACGATCGCGCATTACCTGCTGGCGGTGATCGAACAGCTCGAGCGGGATACCGTGCGCCTGCAGGCGGCCTACACGAGCACCAATCAGAATCCGCTCGGCGCGTGCGCGATCACCGGTACCGGTTTTCCCATCGACCGTTGCCGCACGGCCGAACTCCTTGGCTTCGACGGCATCAGCGGCAATACCTACGGCAGCATCGCGACGGTGGACTATCTGCTCGAAAGCGTCAGCGCGACGGCGGTGCTGCTCGTGGGACTCGGGCGCGTCATCCAGGATCTGCTGCTCTGGTGCACGATGGAGTTCGGATATCTACGGCTTGCCGACGGTTTCGTCCAGGGCAGCAGCATCATGCCGCAGAAGCGCAACCCCGTCGCGCTCGAACACGCGCGCGCGATCGGCAGCAAGGCGGTGGGGCAGGCCGCGGGATTGATGCTCTCCGCCCACAACACTCCGTTCGGCGACATCGTCGACACCGAAGACGACATCCAGCCGCTGGTGGCGCAGACGTTCAAGGACGCGGCGCGCGCGGTGTCGCTGGTCGCCGCGGCGATGGCCGGCGCGGAATTCGATGTCGACAAGCTGGCCGAACGCGCGGGCGAGCACTGGATCACGGTCACCGAGCTTGCCGACACGCTGGTGCGCGACCACGGCCTGTCGTTCAAATCCGCGCACTCGATTTGCGCGAGGCTGATCGCGGCGAAGCGCGCGAATCCGCAGGCGCCGCTCGCCGCGACACTGCGCGACGTGGCGCAGGCGGTTATCGGCAAGCCGATCGATTATTCGGAAGCCCAGCTCGCCCACATTCTCAGTCCCGCGCACTTCGTCGACGTGCGCAAGACGCGCGGCGGTCCGGCACCATCGGAAACGTTGCGCGCGATTGCCGAGTCGCGCGAGGCGCTCGCCGTCGATGAGGAGTGGTTGAGCGAGACTCGCGGCCGGCTGGAAGCCGCCGCTGCCAGCCTCACGGCCGCAGCCGTGCAACTCGGCTGAACAGGCTCGGGGAAGCCGACGCACGCTGCAAAGCGCAGCCGGTGCGCTCTCAGCCTTTACAGCGTGACCAGCCAGTGGTGACCGAGATCGATTGGCAGTTCCTCGAGCAGCAGGTCCACGATCGCGGGACCGTACTTGTTCAGGAAGTACACGACCCCGAGCGTGCGTTCCTGCGGGTGGCCGTGCGGAAAGGCCTGCGCCTGGGCGCGCGTGAACTGCCGCCGGAGCGTCTCGTCGCGCCTCTTCGCGGCATGGATCACCTTGCCGTGCAGCGAGCGGAGCTCGTGCTCCATCTTGCCGAGCGTAGTCCGCGCGGCCCCCTCGAGTGTCGGATCGAGCGACGGCAGCGCCTTGATCACGCGGCCCATCGAGTCGTGCACGGCGGTTGCGGCGTCGCGCAGTGATTCCTCGACGCTGGCAGGCAGCTGCGCCTCGAGCAGCTTGTTCAGCGCCGACTCGTCAGCCTTGCGCAGATCCTCGAACGGCACGTTGTACTTGGCGAGGAAGCGGGTGGCCCCCGAATCGAGCAGGGTCGCGCTCGCGCGCGGGAACATCAGCGGCATCGGCACGCCGAATTGTTCGTAGACGCCGCGCAACTGGCCGAGATAGGCAAGTTCGCTCGGTCCGGCCACGTAACAGATGGTGGGGAAGAGCGTGTCCTGCACGATCGGACGCAGCAGCACGTTGGGACTGAAAGCCGCCGGCCGCTCTACCGCCGTGCGCGCAAGTTCCGCGCTCGAATGCGTTTCGTCGCCGATGAGCAGCTGATCGCCCAGCCGGCGGATGGAGCGGCGCACGGGATCGAGACTGAAGAGCGACACGCTGTCGGGTTGCGACGTGACCTGCGGCGCGTGTCCCCGCGACGCGAGCGCTTCACCCGCCTGAGCGGCCAGCGCGGCTGTGCGTCCCGGCGCCGACAACTCTCGCGCGAACACGTCGGCGACCAGCGGTTTCGCCGCCGGATCGGCGCTCTCGAACACGACCAGCCCGTGCGGACCGAGCAGCGTCTCGATCCACGACGCGAACGCACACGCGAAGCCCCGTCCCGGTTTCCAGGCTGCGCGAATGGAATCGATGATTGGCGGGGTGAATTCCGTCTGCTGAAGCGCGGCGGCGAGCTCGTCGATCGTCTGCTCGACGCGAGAATCCAACTGGAGCTTGGCGACCGGCAGCTCCCCGGCCCCTTCCAGATCCGGAAGCGTAACGGTGCGCGGCTGGAACTCGGCGTCGAGCACCGTACAGCTCTTCACTTCGTCCCAGTCGTGATCTTCGGCTTCGACCCAGAAGATTGCAACCGCAGGGACCCCTTGTTTCGCTTCCGTGCGGCGCGCGAGCTGCAGGGCGGTGAGCGCCTTGAGCAGCGTGTACATCGGCCCGCCGAAGACACCGGCCTGCTGGCCGGTGACAACGGCAACGGACTCGGGATCGGCGAGGCGCGCGACGGCGGCGCGCGACTCGGGCGGCGCATGGCGATGCTCCTGCTGCGCGCGCAGCAGCGCGACGAGACGCGCGCGATCGCGCGGCTGCCGTTGCGCGCGGGCAACGGCTTCGCGCCAGGCATCGGCGTCGAGAGGATTGCCCGAATACAGCCCCTCGACTTTGGTGAAGTTATAGGCGTAGTCGCCGGCAAGCGGCCGGATCCAGGGGAACCGTCGCACGTCGACGCCGGTAAGCCTGAGGCGGCCGTCCGGTTCGGAGCTGACCGCTGACGAGGACGGCTCTGCAGACACGACGTCGTACTCTCTCAGACCGCTTGGAAACCTGTCAAGGCGGCGAGGCATGGCACGTCCGTAAGGACGCGCGTGCGCGCGTCGAGGA
>JBKPSE010000043.1:0-3258 GCA_046765855.1 Acidobacteriota bacterium
CGTCTACTCCTGCCGCAGGACGCCGTTGCGCGATCTGCGCTTTTGCCGCGGCAATCCACGCGTCCGTCAACTGCGCCGCCGTGACGGCGCCCGCGGGCAGCGCGCGACCGTGAAAGACCAGAAGGTCGACCACCGGATCGACGGAGAAGCTGCCTTCGGTCCGCTTCACATCCTCTGGCGCGTCCTGTAACCAGCGAGCCATCCACGCGTACATCGCCTCGCGGCTGTCCTTGTTGTAGTTGTGTTGCGCGTTCATGCGCACTGCGGCAACTTTCGCCGGTGCCTTGAACAGACCGTATATCGCGCGCATCGCCGGAAACTCGTTTTCCAGCGTCTCCGCGGTCCAGTCGCCGGTCGCAGAGATCATCAGCATCGGCCGCGGCGCGATTGCCGCGGCGATCTCGACGTTGTTCAGATCGAGGCGCAGCCCCGGCGGGTTCTCGCAAAGGCAGCCGCCCTGCATGTGCAGCGAGATCATGTTCACCGGCGCCGCGACGGCAACCCGCGAATCGACCGCGCCGAGGAGAAACGTCTGCGTGCCGCCGCCCGACTCGCCGGTAACGCCGAACCCGTCCTTGCGGACGTAGGACAGCGTCTCGAGAAAGTCGAGCGCGCGGATGCTGTTCCACAACTGCAGCCCGCCGAGACTGAGTCCCCACAGCGCCTCGCGTCGTCCGCCGAAGGTGTGAGTGAGCTGGCGGCTGTCGTTGTAGCCGATCATGTCGTGGCTGAATACGACGAACCCCTGACGGGCCAGACCGATCGCGCGGCCGGGCACCGAGACCGTCGCGGTGTTCTCGAGCCGCCCGTTGGTCCAGTGGCCGTGGGGCGACAGAACCGCGGGAAACGGCCCGTTGCCCACGGGCCGGTACAGATTGCCTGTGGCGTAGAACCCCGGCACGCTCTCGAAGTACACCTTCGAGACGATGTAGTCGGCATGGCGGATCTCGCCGAACACGACAGGATTGAGCGGCGTGCGCGCCGGCAGCGGCAGCAGTCCGGCCGAGGCGAGGACGTGCTGGCTCGCGTAACGCGCGCGCGAGGTCCATTCCTCCAGCGAGGCGAACCGCGGCGCTTCGAGCCGATCGTTGTGCGTCCTGAACTGCGGTTCCGCGGCTGCGATGGAAACCGACAGCGCGAGTGCGGCGATGACAGTGCGCATTATCTTGTTGTCCTGGCGGACAGGCTGTGCGGCTCGATCCGCCACGTGTAGAGTCGCACACTCGCGTTAGCGGCGCCGCCGGACGCCGCGACCGTGCGCGGCTTACTCGGATTCGTACCAGTCGTCGTGCAGCGACCAGCCCGCGCAGCGCACACACGACGTCCAGCGCCACTGATGCCGGCAGCCGGGACAGCATCCGTGCGTGCTGAACGTATTCCATTGCGTGCCGCACCACGGGAACGGGGGCTCGGGCGTCGCCTCGGCGTAGCAGCACCACGTGCTCGATGGTGAGGGTCGCCACTCACACAGCGGACAGCGGATCCGTTCGAACCCCGTCTCGTCGTTTTCGCGCGCCAGCTCGCCGGCAATCACACGCTCGCGCGGCTCGGGCTTTCTAAGCTCCAGCATTACCCGACTAGAGTACAAAAAAAACGGGCGACACCCAACGCGAGCGCCACCCGATTGCAACTGCCAGCTACCGGCTGCGGACGGTTAACTGCGCACTGCCAACTGCTAACTGCCTAACTGCTAACTGCCAACTGCCAACTGCTAACCGCGCACCGCCTCCCGTCACACCCCTAGGCCGCTCTCTCCACCGGCAGCGGTTCGCGAACCCGGGCGACCTTGAGGTCGCTGACGAGCCCGATCGCGTTGAACAGCTTCAGCGTGATCCACGAGATGTCGAACTCGTACCAGGCGAGACCATGGCGCGCCGAGACGGGATGCGCGTGATGGTTGTTGTGCCAGCCCTCGCCGAACGTCAGCAGGGCAACCCACCAGCTGTTGCGCGAATCGTCGCGCGTCTCGAACCGGCGCGAGCCCCACATGTGCGTCGCCGAATTCACCAGCCATGTCGCGTGCAGGCCGAAAATGACCCGGAGGAAGATGCCCCACAGCACCATCGACCACCCGCCGACCGCAAGCAGGATCACGCCCAGTGTGGTCAGCGGCACCCAGTGATATGTGTTCAGCCAGCGATAGAACTGATCGCGCCCGAGGTCGGGCGCATATTTGCCCATCAGCTCGGTGTTGTTGTGATGCGTGTCGCCGAACAGGATCCAACCCATGTGCGCCCAGAAGCCTCCGTCGCGCGGCGAATGCGGATCCCCCTCGTGATCGGAGAGCTGATGGTGCTGACGGTGCGTGGCGACCCAGAAGATCGGCCCGCCCTCGAGCGTCAGCGTGCCGCAGAGCGCAAGGAAGTATTCGAAGCCGCGCGAGGTTTTGAAGCCGCGATGAGTATGGAGGCGGTGATATCCGAGGCTGATGCCGAAACCGACTGCCATCCAGTGAAGCGTTAGCGCGACCAGCAGGTTCGTCCACGAGAACGACCAGAACGCGGCGATGGCCAGGACATGAAAGGCCACCATGAATCCGGCGGTGACCCAGTTGAGTGTGGACAGCGAATAAGCGGTTCGGACAGCGGCGCGCAGAGTCGTCAACGTAGCTCCTCGAAAGTGGGAAGAGCCACCACGATAGCAGGCGCCGCCGGCGCCGATTGTAAGACTTCTGTACCCGCTTAAGCCACGCCGATTCAACAGCTTCCAGGCGGGGCGACCCGCGTTCGAAGCGGTCGCGCGGCTCCGCTGCCGCAAGCCGCGATCGACCCCGTGCGCGTTTCGCCATGACGCGCCCGCGGACGGCCGTCGCTAGCCGTTCCGCCTTTCGAATTCGCGCATGAAGTCGACCAGCGCGTCGACGCCTGCCTCCGGGAAGGCGTTGTAGATCGACGCGCGCATGCCGCCGACGGAACGGTGCCCTTTCAGCCCGTCCAGCCCGGCGGCCGTGGCTTCTTTCGCGAATCTCTTCTCGACTTCCTCGCTCGGCAACCGGAACGTCACGTTCATGCGCGAGCGGCAGTCCTTGTGCGCGTGGCCGCGGTAGTAGCCGGTGCGATCGATCTCCGCATACAGCTTTTCGGCTTTGCGCTTGTTCAATGCTTCGACCTTCTCCAGGCCGCCGTTCTTCAACAGCCAGCTCATCACCAGGCGCATGATGTAGATCGCGAACACCGGCGGCGTGTTATAGAGCGACTGATTCTCGGCGTGCACGGCGTAGCTGAGCATCGTGTGCAGGCTGGCGGGCGAGCGCTTGAG
>JBKPSE010000044.1:0-2541 GCA_046765855.1 Acidobacteriota bacterium
GTCGGCGAACGGTTTCGAGATCAGGGTCACCATCTCGGCGCCCGCGCGATCGTCGGCAGTGAATCCGCGGCCGCGCAGAAGCGGAATGCCCATCGTGCTCAGATATGCGTCGCCGACGCGGGTTACGTGGACGGACACGAACTTCGGAGCGGCGTTGGCGTCGGTCTGGAGCGAGACCTTCGCGTTGTCGCCCGCGAAACCCAACGGCAGGCCGTCAGCGACAGTGGCCGACGCGACACCGCTCGCCTTTTCCAGACTATCCCGCACGCCTCGAATGCGGAACGCGACGGCTTCATTTCCACCGCGTCCTTTCCCCGCGGCCTCGAGCTTCAACGGCGCCGCGTACAGCGAGTCAGCGTCGAATCCGAGATCGGCGGTTGCGGTCGTGACGAATCGAACGAGCGACATGCCACTCATCACGATCAACGGCACGGCGACCGCCACCTGCAGCGCGGCCGTCAGGCGATGCACCCGCCCCGCCCGGAACCCGCCGACGCCGGCATCATCCTTCAGAGAGGAGATGATCACCGGACGGCTGAAGCGGGCCGCCGGCAACAATCCGAACACCAGGCTAGTGAAGAGGCACAGCCCGACACAGATTGCGACCACGGACAGATCCGGTCTCAGCGCGTCCTGGAGTTGCTCGGGAAGCGGACGGCCGACCCACCTCGAGAACAGCGGCGGAATGTTGAAGAGCACAATCGAGCCGAGAGCCGATCCCAGTCCCGCCAGAATGACCGCTTCAGACAAAAGGTACTGCACGAGCCGTCCGCGACTTGCGCCGATCGCCTGGCGTATGGACAGTTCGCGCTCGCGCATGGCGCTCCGAACCTGCATCATGCCGGAGATATTCAGGCACACGACGATCAGCACTGTTCCCGTCAGGGTCAGCGCAACCGCCTCGATAACCATGAACTGAGTTCGCGCGAGATAGCCGCTCGGATGATACGGCGCGACCATGCCGGCCTTGAACTCGTTCGTGGCGGGGTACTGCTTCGCCAACTGTGAAGTGACGGCGGAAACCGCCGCCGTCGCCTGGGCGATGCCGACGCCTGGCGAGAGACGTCCGATGATGTATATCCACTCATCGTTCCGCTCGGAACGAACCTTGTTTCCAGGGCTCTTGTCGCGGAGACGCGGATGCTGTTCGAGCGGAACGAACAGTTCCTTTCCATGGAGAAAGAGATGACCGTCGAACCGCTCCGGCGCGATGCCGACGACCACATGCGGGACGTCATTCAACGTCAGGGTCTTGCCGACGATGTCGGGATCGGCGCCAAGCTCGTTCTGCCAGAACGCGTATCCCAGAATCACCACCGGTTCGGCATTCGCGGGGTCGTCCACGGCCTCTCCGAACCCCGGTCCACGCGCCAGCGTGACGCCAACCGTTCTGAAGTAGTTCGCGGAGACGAACATCGTCGGCACGGACTTCGTCTCGACCCCTGCAGGCGTCTGAATTGTGGTTTTGCTCGGGCCGCCGGTCCAACCGGTGACAGTCATTCCGGCCGCACCGGCGCGCAGGTCGGTGAAGTCCGGATAGGACCACGTGTCGCCGGCGCCACGCGGGCCACGCGGCGCTGTGATCACTTCCACGAGACCTTCGGTCTTCACGCCCGGAGGGGGCGTTCTCGTCACGCGCGAGATGTAGGGAACCGCGATGACCGGAACCATACCGATTCCGAGCGACACGACGCACACCAATGTGAACGCTCGCGCCCTCGTCAGCGATCGGCCGGCATGAACCAGATCGCGCCAGATGCCGTTGAACATCGCGACGATTGAACCATAGAATGCTTTGCTATGCAAAGTTTGCATTAAGCGCCGTCAGGGTTGACAGAGTGTTACCTCGACGTAAGACTGCGCCGTGCCCGTAACGACCTGGATGGCCGGCAGCTCGTTGCCGCGTCGCGCAGCCGGTGCCTTGAGGCCGCTGCGCGGCCTGTCATTGGACGTCAGGCTGGCCCTGCGGCTGCTCGTCAAGCACATCGGCCTGACGGTCGTGGGGACGATCGCGATGGCCTTCGCGATCTGGAGCGGCATCGTCGGCTTCGAGTTCTACACGCAGATCATGCACCCGGCCCTGCCTCTTGACGCCGGCTCGGGGATTGTCGGTCTGGTGATAGTCGACACCGCCAATGGCGGGGAACGCGCGCCGACCCTGCACGACTTCGTCGCCTGGCGCGATGCCCTGAAGTCCGTGCCGGATCTCGCGGCGTATCGTGACCGCAACTGGAACGTCATCGTCGGCGATGCCGCCCCGGAGCCGGTGCCGGTCGCCGAGATCAGCGCGGCCACGTTTCGTGTGGTGCGGGAGCGCCCCGTGCTCGGGCGGCCGCTGGTCGAAGCCGACGAGAACCCCGGAGCACCGTGGGTCGTCGTGATCGGACACGACGTCTGGCAATCGCGATTCGCGTCGGATCCACACGTCATTGGCAGGGAGCTGCGTCTCGGCAACATTCCCCACACGATCGTGGGCGTGATGCCTGAGGGCTTTCGTTTTCCGCTGGCGCATAGCTTCTGGGTGCCTCTCAGGCTGGATCC
>JBKPSE010000045.1:0-7408 GCA_046765855.1 Acidobacteriota bacterium
GGAGAAAGCGGGCGGCGCCCTGCAGGGGGACTACGAGTTCGTCGAGACCATTGTCGAAGGCCGGTACTACGCCCCGGTCGGCCAGCGCGCCGGCCTCGCCGTCAAGGTGCGCGGCGGGTCGATCGGCAAGACGAGCGGCGACAACCTGACCGTCCCTTTCTTCCGCCGCTACTGGCTCGGCGGCGCGAACAGCCTGCGCGGCTGGGGCCGTTTCGACGTCGCGCCGATGTTCGAGGGGATTCCGATCGGCGGCCATACGATGTTCGAGAGTTCCGCCGAGCTCCGCGTGCCAGTCTGGGGCAATCTCAGCGCTGTCGTCTTTGCTGACGCAGGCAATGTCTGGAACAACGCCTGGGATTTCAATTTTAACGACCTGCGCTACGACGTCGGTCCCGGACTGCGCTATAGCACGCCGATCGGCCCGGTTCGCGTCGATCTCGGCTACCAGCTCAATCCAATTCCCGGTCTCCTCATCAACGGCAAGCCAGAGGCGCGTCGGATGCGTTTCCACTTCTCCATCGGTCAGGCCTTCTAACGTATGCTGCAACGGCGAGTGACCCCTGCCAGGAAGTACATGCGGCGCACCCTGCAGGTCGTGGCGCTGGTGGGCACTCTTCTCATCGGCATCCTCGCGCTCGCGCTGATCGTGTCGCAGACGCCGTGGTTCAAGGACTGGCTGCGCAAATTCGTCGTCCGCCAGGCGGCCCAGTACCTCAACGGCACGCTGTCGATTGGCACCCTCGGCGGCAATCTCTTCACCGGCGTGCAACTCGGCGACATTGCGGTGGACGTCAACGGCGAGCACGTGCTCACGCTGAAGAACGTCGAAGTGAAGTACAGCATCGGCGAGCTGATCGCGCAGGGTGTGACCGTCCAGTCGATCCGCCTCGAGCAGCCGTTCATTCTCGCGCGTCACGATAAGAACGGCTGGAACCTGGCCTCATTGGTCAAGCGGCAGACGCAGGAAGCAGACCGTCAGGGGCCGCGCAAGTCGCTGTCGCTGCCCGACATCGAAATCGTCGGCGGCCGCGCCGTGGTCGAAGACAGCGCGCCGTCGCCGAGCTACCGCATTCCCTCGCGCATCGACGCGCTCAACGTCAAGGCGGGCTTCGAGTACGCGCCCGTGCACTACAGCCTGACGCTCGAGAGCCTTGGCTTTACCGGGACCGCGCCCGATCTCACGGTCCGCAACCTCGCCGGGCGCGTCGGCACGCGTGACGACGATCTGAACGTCGAGAAGCTGTTTCTGCAGACGGCGCAGAGTTCGGTCACGATCGACGGCGTCGTTCGCAAGTATCTGTCGAAGCCGTCGCTTCAACTAACGGTTGCATCGCCGTCGCTCTCGCTGCCCGAGCTCGCAGGGGTCGTTCCGCCGCTGCGCGGATACAACCTTCATCCCACGTTCGACGTGAAGGCGACTGGCGCGCAGGACAACCTGGCGCTGGCGCTGAACCTGAAATCGGAAGCCGGCGCGATCAATGGCACGGTCAACGGGGATTTTGCCGCCCCGGATTTCGGCGTGCGCGGTGACGTCACTCTGCAGAACCTCAATCTCGCGCCGCTGCTGAAGAATCCGGCGCAGAAGAGCGACATCACCGGACACGCCAGGCTCGATCTGAAGCTGCCCGGCACGCCTCGAGGAGCGGCCGCGCTGGATCGCCTGCGCGGGCGCCTTACGTTCGAGGGCCCGAAAGTCGTCGCCGCCGGCTATACCGCGACCAGCGTCAAGGTCAGGGCGGATGTGGCGGGACGCCGTCTCGGGCTCGACGGCCGCGCCAACGCCTACGGCGGCAGCGCGACTGCCAGGGGGTTCATCGTCACTCCCGCCGCCACAGGGCAGCCGACCCGGATTGATCTTGCCGGCAGCGCGTCGCACATCAATCTCGCCGGATTGCCCAGGACGATCAATGCGCCGCGCATCACGACGAACCTCAATGCCTCTGCGTACCACATCAAAGGGAGCTTCGGCCGCGCGACCGACGTCGAAGGCAGCGCGACGCTGGGTGAGTCGACCATCGCCGGCGGCACCATATTGACCGGCACGAGCGCGGAATTCGCCGTGACGTCGGCGGCCGGACGGCCGGGTCTTCAATCGCTGCGCTACGCCGCGCGCGGCGAGGTGCGCGATCTTAATCTGAAGAGCGTAGGGGAGGCGTTCCAGATCGCCGCGCTGGCGCGGCCGGAGTACGACAGCCGCATCAACACGACCTTCGACGTCAAAGGGACCGGGACGACCGCCGATGCGATGGCCGTCGACGCGGCCGGGACTGCCACGAATTCAACCGTCTTCGGCGGCACACTGCCGCGGATGACATTCGAGGCGCACCTGGCGAATAACGCGCTGAACGGGCGCGCGAACGGACAGTTCCAGAACTTCGATCCCGGACGCGTCGCCAACAACCCGCAATACAAAGGGCAGGTGAGCGGGACCGTCGACGCCGCGTTCGGCGTCGCGAATCTGTCCGCGCCGATCACCGTTGACGCGGTCTCGGCCGACGGGCGCGTCACCCTGGCAAAGAGCGACGTTGCCGGTCTAGCCATCGATTCGGCGGACATCCAGGGCAACTACGCACATCGCCGCGGACAGCTGCGGCAGGCCGCGATCAAGGGACCGGACATCGACGTCCAGGCCTCGGGCCCGATCGCGTTGGATCAGACGGGGCAGTCGAATCTGAAGTACCACGTCGCGGCCACCAACCTCGAACGGCTGGCGAGACTGGTGAAGCAGGAAGGCCTCTCCGGTTCGGCGATTCTCGACGGCACGCTCACCGGCAACGCCTCGTCGTTGAAGGTGAACGGAACGCTCGATGGCTCGAACCTGGGCTACAACCAGAACAAGGCGCTCGATCTGAACAGCACCTACGAGGTAACCGTGCCGGACCTCGCCTTCGCGCGCGCGAACGTCAAGGCGCAGACGACGGGCACGTTCGTGCAGATCGGCAGCCTGCAGTTGAACACGGTGACTGCCACGACGACGTATGCGGACAAGACCGTGAGCTTTCAAACCCACCTCGCGCAGGGGCCGTCGGGCGGTCAGGCCGAGGCCGCCGCGGGGCGCGAGGGCAGCGGAACGCGCGAGCTCGACGCCTCCGGTACGGTGATCTTCCATCCCGATCACCAGGAGCTGCACCTTCCGTCGCTGGCGCTGCGGACGCAGGGAGTCGAGTGGAAGACGGCGTCCGGCGCGGAGGCCACGATCAGATACGGGCAGGATCGGATCGAGCTGAAGAACGTCAAGCTCGTGAACGCCGATCAGGCGCTCGACGTCGATGGCACGTTCGCTCTGGGAGAGAACGCGCGCTTCGACGGAATCAAGGTCCACGCCCAGAACGTCGACATCGCCCAACTCGAGAAGCTCGCGCTGCAGAACCGGGGCTTCAGCGGCAGGCTGAACGCGGATGCCACGCTCACCGGCTCGGCGAAATCCCCGTCGGTCAGCGGCCACGTCGCCGTCGCGAACGGCGCGTTCCAACAGTTCAAATACGAATCGTTGACGGCGGACGGAACATTCGCGAACGATCGCATTGGCATCGACGCGCGCCTGGTGCAGGCGCCGGGCGTGGAGTTGACGGCAAAGGGCACCGTGCCGCTCAGCGCGCTGCAGCCGAATCCTCCGGGGACGCCCGAGCACGTCGAAGGGGGCAACGATTCGATCGATCTGCGCGTGCAGTCCTCGCGCATCAATCTCGGCATCATCCAGGGCTTCACCAATCAGCTCACCAATGTCACCGGCACGATGCAAGCCGACGTGCGGGTGACCGGCTCCGGCCGCGATCCTCACCTCGATGGCTACGTCGAACTGCAGAACGGCGGCTTCGGCGTCGTGCCGGCGGGCGTCTCGTTCAGCGGCATGACCACGCGCATCGAGCTGCGGCCGGACCGCATACGCGTGCCGAAATTCCAGATTCTCGATGAACATGGCGAACCGCTGACCATCCAGGGGGAGCTCGCGGTACACGAGCGGCGTGTCGGCGCGGTCAACGTGTCGATCGACTCGGACAACTTCAAGATTGTCGACAACGAGCTCGGCAACGTGCACGTGGAATCACACCTCAAGCTGACCGGCGAAGTGCGCAAGCCGCGGCTGGAAGGGGAGCTGCGAACCGACGCGGCGCGGCTCGAGATCGACAAGATCCTCTTGATGTTCACCAATCCCTATTCGCAAGAGGCGCTGCCCGACGTCGTCTCCGCGCAGCAGACGACGGTGTCGGAAAAGGGAGCGGACGAAGCGACGCGCGATGCGCTCGCACGCGGCCGCGAGGTCGGCGCGGCGAAAGCCCCGCAGCAGAATGCGACCGCCCCGGAAGGGCCGGCGCCGAAAACCGGCATCATGTCGGCGCTCGAGCTCGATATCCACTTCGTCGCGCCCGACAACATGGTGCTGCGCGGCGACGACATTCGTCCCGGCGGTCCGAACGCCTCGCAGGTCGGATCGGTGAACGCAACGATCGGCGCCGATCTGCAGCTCACCAAGGCCGTCGACGGGCCGGTCGTGCTGCGCGGCACCGCCAACACCGTCCGCGGCTTCTACGAATTCCAGGGACGGCGCTTCACGCTGGAGCGTGGCGGCACGCTGCGCTTCCTTGGCCTGCCCGAAGTGAACCCGAACATCGACATCAGCGCGGAGCGGCTCATTCCCAACACCGGCGTGACCGCGCGCATTCACATCACCGGCACGATGCGCGCGCCGCAACTGGCGCTGAGCAGCAATCCTCCGCTCGACGAGGCGGATATCCTGTCGCTGATCGTCTTCAATCGCTCGGTCAACGAACTGGGCACTGGGGAGCGCGCCTCGCTCGCCGAGACAGCCGGCGGCATCGCCAGCGGCTTCGTCGCCTCGTCGCTTGGCAAGTCGATCGGCAAGGCGCTCGACGTCGACCTGTTCGAGATTACGACCTCCGACGTCGAGACCGGCGAGACCGCCGGCGGCGTCACGCTCGGCAAGCAGGTGAGCGACAAGGCGTTCGTGCGCTTCCGCCAGCAGTTCGGCCAGCGCAGCTTCACCGAATTCATGCTCGAGTACCAGCTGGCGAGGTTCCTGCGCGTCGAGACGCGGATCTCGCCCGAGACGAGCGGCGTCGCCAACCGCCTGACCCAGCGACGGGTCGAGCGGGCCGGCGTGGATCTGATCTTTTTCTTCAGTTATTAGGCCGTTTCCGGCTCAATCCGGAAGCTCTCTGTAGATCCGCATCAGCACCAAGCCGATCGGCTCCGTCAGGTAGCTTCCGGCTTCGATCGTCAGGCAGCTCCCGCTTCGGGCGGCAGACGCGTCAGTGACGGCCGAGCAGCGCCACCTGCACGCGGGCGTCGTTGAAACAGGCGCCGCCGCCGAGGTCCGTCAGGGTATCGGGGCAGAGCGCGTTCGAGGTCGAGCCGTTGTAGGTGTTCTTGCGCCAGACGCCCTTCGAGAACGCCACGGTGCCGCGGCGAACGTCGGGCGTGAGATTCGCGGGGCAGTGCAGCTCCCCCAATTCGTTGAAGACGCGCACCGCGTCGCTTTGCGAGATGCCGCGCGGCTGCGCGTCATCCGGATGCATGTGCAGCATCGCCGCGCGTTCGCGCAGTTCGCCGAGCGTCGATGAAATCGTCTTCTCGCTCGCCGGCGAGATCAGCGCCAGGGGGAAGCGATCGGTCGCCGGATCCGGCTGGTAGCCATACAGCCCTGCGGGTGCGTCCCCGGCGATCTCTTCGGGGAACAGATTCACCTTCTGGTCGGCGGTGAGCGGGAACACGTCGACGAACTGGATCGGTGCGCCGTCATGCCGCGGCGCCGCCGAGCCGTGCTCCATCAACTGCTCCCCCGCCTTGCCCATGCGCGCCGTGATGCGCATCAGCGTGTCGATCTCTTCCTCTTCCTCGCCGACCCCGAGCCGCTCGGCGAGCGCGGAGAATACCTCCGCGTTCGGACGCGCCTCGCCGCGCGCCTCGATCACCGGACGCACCAGCTGCAGCGAGATCGCGCCGTAGGACTTGGCGATGTCGTACTGCTCGAGAAACGTCGTCGCCGGCAGTACGACGTCGGCGTAGCGCGTGGTGTCGGTGAACACCTGCTCGAACACGACGGTGAACAAGTCCTCGCGCTGCAGGCCCCGGAGGACACGGTTCTGATCGGGCATGGTCGCCAGCGGGTTGCAGTTGTAGACGAACAGCATCTGGACCGGCGGATCGTTGTAGGCGGTCAGCGCGCGTCCCAGATGATTCATGTTCACCAGACGTGTCGCCGGTTCCTCGGCGTCAATCCACTGCGACGATTTCAGTCCGAACGCGAGCGAGTTGGTCATCGAGAATCCGCCGCCGCGCACGCCGAACTTGCCGCCGACGGCCGGCAGGGCCAAGACGGCGGCGGCGGCGTTGCCGCCGTTGCGATTGCGCTCGAGTCCCCAGCCGCAGCGCACCAGCGCGGGGTTCGAGCCGATGTATAGATCCGCGAGCCGTCGAAGCGAGGCGGCATCGACTTCCGCTTCCGCCGCAGCGCGTTCGATGGTCCACGGAGCGGCCGCCGCGCGCAGCCGCTCGGCTCCATGGGTGTGCTTGTCGAGAAACGCGTGATCGGCGTGTCCCTCCTCGAACAGGCACCGGTGCAGCGCAAGCGCGACGGGAAGATCCGTCCCTGGCTTCACCGCCAGGTGCAGGTCCGCCTTTTTGGCGAGCGAGGTCGTTCGCGGATCGATGACCACGAGCGTGGCGCCTGCCGCTTGCGCTTCGCGCAGGTAGGGGACGAGATGAATGCCGGATGCGGCGGGATTCACGCCCCACAGGATGATCAGCTTGGCGTGCGGGTAATCCTGGTAGACGACGCCAGGCATCTTGCCGTAGAGCGCGGTATTTGCCGCGCCGGTCGGCGCGGCACACACAGTGGTGGCAAGCCGCGATGTGCCGAAGCGGCGCCACAGCTCCGCATCGTTGGTGTTCTGCGTGAGCAGTCCATTGGAGCCGCCGTAGTAAAACGGCAGAATCGCCTCGCCGCCGTGCTGCGCCTTGATCTGCGACATCCGCGCCGCGATCAGATCGAGCGCTTCGTCCCAGGTGACGCGCGTGAACGTGCCCTGTCCCTTGCCGCCTTTGCGTACGGCTGGATAGAGGACGCGGTCCTCCCCATAGATGCGCTCATCGAAGCGGCGCACCTTGGCGCAGATGAAGTTGCGAGTGACCGGATTGGCGTCGCCGCCATCGATCTTCTTGATACGGCCCTGCTCGACGGTGACATCGAGCGTGCACGAGTCGGGACAGTCGAGCGGGCACGCCGTACGGACGGTGGATTTGCCCCAGGTTTCGGGAGGCGCGATACGGGCCATGCCCGATTATACGAGGCCGGACGTGCGAGGACCCGCGCCCGAGAGCGAAAGCCAGCGTCCGAAGACCTCGGCCCCCGCACTCGGACGTGCAGCGCACCCTTACTCGACGTCGG
>JBKPSE010000046.1:0-10558 GCA_046765855.1 Acidobacteriota bacterium
GTCAGATGTGTATAAGAGACAGACATTGACGCAGGCGATGACGAGCAGAATCGCGACGCCGGCAAAGAGCGCGAGCAGCGCCGGACGCATCTCGCGCACCGCGTCCTGTTGAAGCGCCACCGTGTTGAAGATCCGCCCCGCGCTGCCGTACTCGGTGAACTCGCGGCTGAGGCGAGCGGCGATCGCCGAGAGATCCGCGCGCGCATCCGCAAGCGCGACGCCTGGCTTCATGCGGCCGATCACGCGCAGATACTGCTGCCCGCGCGGACCGCGCGTCATCGCGGCGCCGAACGGCTGCCACGCCTGAAGATCGTCCGGCACGCTCGCGTCCGGCGGCAGAAGAAGACGAAAGCTCTTCGGCATCACGCCGACCACCGTCGTCGGCCGATCGTTGACGAGAATTTCGCGGCCGACGAGCGATCGATCCGCACCGTAACGGCGTTCGAACAGGCTCCAGCTGAGAAGAATGGACGGGCGCGCGCCGCGCATGGCGTCTTCGGCGCGGAACGTGCGTCCCAGCGCCGGCGCTGCGCCGAGCACGTCGAAAAAGTCATCCGTGACCAACCCTATTCGCACCTGCTCCGGATCCCCTTCGCCGGTCAGCGCCGTCGTGTTCGCCCAGATAGCCGCGAACGCGGAGCAGGTCGTACTGCGCGTACGCAGGTCGGCGAGTTCAGGTCCGGAAAGAGGCGCGCGCGGATAGCCTGCATCCGTCATGTCCGACCAGACGAACACGAGACGATCGGCGTCCCGGTAGGGCAGCGGCGCCATGAGCAAGGTGTGAACGACGCTGAAGATGGCGCTGTTCGCGCCGATCCCGAGCGCCATGGTCAGAACGATGGCGGCGGTGAAGGCTGGGGTCTTCGCGAGCGAGCGGATGGCGTAGCGTCCGTCCAGAAATGCGGCATCGATCGCGGCGCCGACGCGGCCGTCGCGTACTTCCTCCTTCACCTGCTCCACGCCGCCGAGCTCCAGCTGCGCGCGACGGCGCGCCTCGTCCGGCGCGACACCCGCGGCCCGGTAGCGCGCTTCGATCGTCTCGACAGCGGCGCGCAGCTCGTCGTCCAGGTCCCGTTCCACCGCTGTCTTCCGCAGCAGGTTTCGCCACAAACTGGACACGCGTGATCGCAGCGGCATGACCGTTCAGTCGGACTCGAGGATCAGTCCGATGGCGAGGACCACCCGGGCCCAGTTCTTCTTCTCGGTGGAGAGCTGCTTCAGACCCGCGGAGGTGATGCGGTAATACTTGGCGCGCCGTCCCTCGGGAGTTTCCCCCCACTCCCCTTTGAGGAATCCCTCCTGCTCGAGACGGTGCAGGGACGGAAAGAGCGACCCGGGACGCACGACGAAGGTGCCGCCGCTGATCTGCTGGATGCGATCGGCGACGCCGACGCCGTGGCGCGGCTCGAGCTCGAGCGTCTTCAAGACCAGAAGATCGAGCGTCCCCTTGATCAGTTCCGCCGGCTGCTTGGCCACAGGCGGCGCATCATACCACTTTTTCTATTCGATATCGAACTTCAATATCGAATGCCGACCCTGCCCTTTCCAAGGGTGATGCCCACCCCCGCCACCCGCTCGGGGGTCAGGTCTGCAAAAGTGCCCTTCCGGGTGCCTGACCCCCCATACGGCCGTTTTTCAGACCTGACCCCGGAAACTCCGGAGAGCGGCCGGTTTGCAGACCTGACCCCGAGAGCGGCCGATTTGTAGACCTGACCCCGAGAGCGGCCGATTTGCAGACCTGACCCCAGGTCGGTGCCTAGGGTCAGGGGAACTCATTGATCGTTGCGGAGCACGAGGGCGGGGTCGACGCGGCCGGCCCAGCGTGCGGGGACGTAACAGGCGGCCATGGACACCACCAGGACAGCGGCGGCGTTGCCGAGGAACACCGTCGCATCGGTCGGCTTGACGTCATTGAGCATCGACGCGAGCAAGCGCGCCAGCGCCAGACCGGCGAGGGCGCCGATGCCAATGCCAGCCGCGGCGACGAGCGCGCCGCGCCGCACGATCAGGCGGCGCACGCGCGCCGGATCGGCGCCGAGCGCAAGCCGGATTCCGTACTCTCGGCGCTGACGGCGCACGTTGTAGGCGGTGACGCCATAGACGCCCACCATCGCGAGCAATCCGGCGAGCGCGCCAAACAGGCCCGACAGCGCCGACAACAATCGCGGCTGCCCCACCGACGCGCTCACCACTTCCTGCATCGTCTGCACGTTGGTGACCGGAAGGTTCGGATCGATCGTGGACACCATCGACCGCGCGCTCGGGATGAGCGAGGAAGGATCGACGCCGCCGGTGCGGAGCACCACCGTCATCGAGCCGAACGGAGCCTGATCGGTCGTGCGGTAGAACTCGTAGGGAGACTTCGCGGCCAGGCCAAAGGACCGGATGTTTCCGATGACGCCGACTACAGTGTAGTAGTTCTTGGGATCGCCGCCCTGGCCGAAGCGCTTGCCGATCGGATCCTCACCCGGCCAGAACTTGTCGGCCATGGCCTGATTGATCAACACGCCATTGGTGTTCGGGCCGTCACGGGAATCGAGCGGTCGTCCGCGCAACACGGGAATGCCGAGCGCTTTCAGGTAGTCGCCGTAGAGATAGCGGTACTCGACCAGCGGGTTGTCGTTCGCGCCCCAGGGATTGCCCCCCTCGCGAGTCATCTCGCCGTTGTTGCCAAAGCGATACATCGGCAGATGGCTGATCAAGCCGACATGCTGCACGCCGCCCATTGCTGCCAGGCGCTCGTTCAAGGTGCGATAAAAGGCGCTGAGCGTCGCGCCGTCGCGATACCTGGGACCCGACGGCGAGACGTCGAAGGCGATCACGTGATCCGTCGCGATTCCAGCATCGCGGCGCTCGAGCAGCAGCAGATTCTTGACCATCAGCCCGGCGCCGACGAGCAACGCGAAGGCAATGGCGATCTCCGCGATCACCAGCCCGTTGCCAAAGGTCCCACCGCCGCCGCTGCCAGTGCGTGTGTCCCCTTCGCGCAGCGCGGTAGTGAGCGTCTTCAACCGCAGCCGCACGAGCGGCGACAATCCGCAGACGATCCCGACGGCGATGGAAATCGCCGCGGTGAAGGCGAGCACGCGCGCATCGATGTGGATGGTGCTGGCGCGCGGCAGGTTGTTGGCGGCGAGCGTGACGAAGACGCGGACGATCCAGATCGCGAGCAGCAGGCCGAGCGCGCCCCCAGCCATCGCGAGCACCAGCGCCTCGCAGGTCAACTGTCTGGCGACGTCCTTCTGCCCGGCGCCGAGCGCGAGTCGGACGGCGATCTCGCGGCGCCGCGAAAGTCCTGCGGCCAGCAGCAGATTGGCGACGTTGAAGCAGGCAATCAGCAGCACGCAGAGCACCGCGCCCATCAGCATCTGCAGCGGGCCGCGGATCTGGCCGACCACGAGCTCGCGGTACGACTTCACGTCGATGCCGTGGTTGTTGCCGAACTCGCGCGCGAGCGAATCGCCAAGCGCGCGCATCTCGCGCACCGCCCGGTCGAGCGGGACGCCAGGCTTCAGACGCGCGTAGGTCGACAGGAAATGGCTGCCGCGCGTCCCCGGATCGAGCTTGCGCTGCAGCGGCACGTAGAAATCGCCGCTGCGGTGGGTGAACGTGCGCGGCATGACGCCGATGACCTCGTAGGGATCGCCATCGAACAGCAAACGGCGTCCGATCACCGAGGGATCGCCGTTGAAGCGGCGCTGCCAGAACTTGTGCGCGAGCACGACCACTTTCGGGCCGCCCGGCTTGTCTTCATCGTCGGTAAACCAGCGGCCGAGCTGCGGCTGCACCCGGAAGACGTCATTCAACGAAGCCGTCGCAGCAACGCCGTTCACTTGCTCGGGCGCGCCGACGCCGGTCAGAACGAACGAGGCCTGGGTCGACCCGCCGATGGCCGCGAACACTTGATTGCGTGCTTTCCAATCGGAGTACTTGGGAAAGGACGCCGGGCACGTCGTGCAAGCGGGCTGCGTGTCGAAGACCATGACGAGCTGGTCGGGGTCGGGGAACGGCAGCGGTTCGAGCAGCACGCCGTTGAAGATGCTGAAGACCGCGGTCGTGACGCCGATTCCCAGCGCGAACGCCAGAATCGCCAGAATCGCCATGGATTTGGTCCGAATCATCGTCCGCACCGCAAAACGCACGTCCTGCCCGAGTCGGCTCATTCGTCCCTCCGTTCAGCACCCTTAGACGGAGGTGGACACGATCCCGTTGGTGCTGGTGCGGCCGCTTGGATGCGGGCCGCGGTGAAATTGGATCCGCAACTCGTGCCTAAGCACGTTCGGTGCGCGCTTCATCACACGGCGCGTCACTCGTCATCGCCGCGCGACGCTCACCTCGTTGGCGCAGCGCTCCGTCCCACAGCGGAATCGCGCGGCGTACCAATGCGGAACTGGTCTGTCGCTTGCTGAATTGCTCTGCATTCAAAGGAGTTTTCAGCAATGCACAGGACAACACTTCGACTGCTGTTCACGGCCTGGTGCGTGCTCGGCCTCGCCGGCGCATCGGTCGCGCAGCAGACGACCGGCACGGTCACGGGACGCGTGCTCGACGAGCAAAAAGGCGCCGTGCCCGGAGCGACGGTCACCGCGAAGAACCAGGCCACCGGCTTCTCGCGCAGCGAGCTCAGCGACAGCGAGGGCATTTACCGCATCACCGGCCTGCCGGTCGGCAGCTACGCGCTCTCGATCGATCTCTCCGGCTTCCAGGCGCAGACGCGCACGATTCAGATCAGCGTCTCCGAGACCGTCACCGCGGACTTCGACATGCGGGTCGCCAAAGTGTCGGAGAACGTGACGGTGACGGCGGAATCGCCGCTGGTCGACACCACGTCGTCGGCGGTCGGCGGCCTCGTCGACACGCGCCGGGTCGAGAGCCTGCCGCTCAACGGCCGTCAGTTCGCCAACCTGGCGGTGACGATTCCAGGCGTCGGCCTTGGATTCCACGCCGATCCGACGAAGAGCACGCAGTACTCGCCGCAGATCAACGGCGGCAACGGCCGCAACATCAACTATCAGATCGACGGCGGCGACAACAATGACGACACGGTCGGCGGCCTGCTGCAGCTGTTCCCGCTCGAAGCGATCCAGGAATTCAACTTCCTGACGTCGCGCTACAAGGCGGAATACGGCCGCAGCAACGGCGGCGTCATGAACATCGTCACCAAGAGCGGCACCAATGACTACCGCGGCAGCTTCTTCGAGCTGTTCCGCGACAAGTCGATGAACGCGCGCACCGAGACCGAGAAGCGGACCGGCATCAAGAAGCAGGACTACCGCCGCAATCAGTTCGGCGGCAGCTTCGGCGGACCAATCGCCAGGGATCGCGCCCATTTCTTCGCGGCGGTTGAGCGCACGCAGCAGGACACGACGCAAGCGGTGACGACCAAGGGATTGTTCCCGTCGCAGGATGGCGTCTACGCGACGCCGTACCGCGAGACGCTGTTCACCGGCAAGGCGACCGCGAATCTGACGCCCAGCCAATACCTGACCGTCCGCTACGGGCGCAACCAGAACTCACAGCCCTACGGCGCAACGCCGCTGGCCACGCCCGACAACTGGGGCGACAGCAGCAACAAGTTCAACTCGATCAACGTCAATCACAACTTCTCGCTCGGCAACGGGCGGCTGAATGAGTTCGTGTTCCAGTACGCCGACTTCGACAACCACATCTCGGCGCGCAGCAACACCGCCTTCGAATCGTTTCCCAACGGCGTGACCGTCGGACAGAACACCAACACGCCGCAGAGCACGGCGCAGAAGAAATACCAGTTCCGCGACGATTTCTCGTGGCACCTGGCGGGCATGGGCGGTCTCGGCCACGATTTCAAAGCGGGCGTGAACTTCATCAACGAGCCGCGCCTGTTCATCACCTTCAACACCGGCAAGGGCGTCATCCAGTACACCCACCTGACCGACGACGTGAACGGCCCGATCTCGGGGGTCGCGCTCAACGACGGCGATTCGGCGGCGAACATTCCGGTGAAGCAGTACGCCGCTTACGTCCAGGACGACTGGCGCCTCAACGATCGCGTCATGCTGAATCTCGGGCTGCGCTACGACCTCGTGAAGGGGCTGCAGTTCGACCAGTCGAAGAATCCCAACTATGTCCTGGCGCAAACGCTCGGGGCCGCGGGACGCTTTGCCGGCGTGGTCGGCTACGAGAACTTCGGCAAGACCGCCAAAGATGACACCAACAACATTCAGCCGCGCGTCGGGCTGGTCTGGGACGTTCGCGGCAATGCCAGGGACATCCTGCGGGCGGGGTGGGGCATCTACACTGACTTCGGCTATACCAACTCGAACGGGCTGTTCGCCGCCGCGGACGCCAGCGGATCGCGGTTCGGCACCGTATTCACCGCGACGAACACCAGCGGGCTGCGCAATCCCGACGGCACGTTCTTCCGCGCCGGCCAGCCGCTGGCCAATCTGGCGGCGCAGAACGAGGCGGGTGGCCTGCCGCTTTTCGGCCAGTGGGTTGACCCGCGGCTCGAGCAGCCGGAGACGCGCCAGACCTCGCTCGGATGGTCACACGAAGTCGCGGCCAATACGGTGGTGACCGCCGACTACGTTCACATCGACGGCCGCAAGCTGAACGTGCGTCCGCGCCTGAACGTGCTGATCAACGGCACGCGGCGCTTCGCCGACATCGCGTTCAGCCCGAATTCGGGCGGCACGCGGGCGGCGATCAGCCGCGGCAGGTCCGAATACGACGGCCTGATCCTCGGCATCCGCCGCCGCCTGTCGAACGGCATCGACTTCACCGGCTCGTACACGCTGTCGCGCGGCCGCAGCACGATCGGCACGGCGGGAGACGAGCTCGATACGCGCTACATCCTCGACGCGACCAACCCGTTCGACGATCCGCGCATGCTCGGCCCCAACCGCAGGACCGACGCGCGCCACCGCGTAACGGCGAGCGCGACGCTTCAGCTGCCGCTCAGCCTGCGCGTGGCGCCGATCTTCATCTATCGCTCGGCGCTGCCGGTCTATCTCGGCGAGGGCGTCGATCTCAACGCCGACGGCGAGATCAACGATCTGCCCGAGCGCGCGGTGGCATTCGACGGGTTCGACAGCAGCGGCGTCGCGCGCTTCAAGGACATCGGCGCGTGCACGACCATCAACTGCGGCCGCGGCGCGCCGTTCTCACAGCTCAACCTGCGCGTATCGCGCACCTTCAACTTGATGGGACGGGCGAACATCGAGGCGATCGGCGAGGTCTTCAACCTGTTCAACGCCATCAATTCCGCGAACTTCGAACGCACCATCTCGAATGTGGTGCAGACGGTGCGGCTCGTGGGAGACGCGCCGAACCCGAACTACATGCAGCCGTCACGTTTTGCGGGGGATTTCCAGCAGCCCGAACAGCGCGTCGGCCAGATCGGCTTCCGCTTCACGTTCTGAATCAGTCGCCAGTCACCAGTGGGTACAGCGTCCGTCGTGCAGCCGGACGCCACTGGTGACTGGGAACAGATTGTTGACTGTTTCCGGCTTCCGGCTTCCGGCTTCCGGCTTCCAGCTTCCAGCTTAGTGCTTACTGCTTACTGCTTACTGCTTACTGCTTACTGTCTACCGTCAACTGTCTACTGTTTACGGTTTACTGTTCAACGCCCTCGCGCGCGAATGATCGATGCGGCCGACAGCTCGATATCCCGTTCTGACGTGGACCAGTTCGAGATCGAGATCCGCATCGCCGGTTCACCGGTCCACGTCGTGCCGCCGACCCAGCAGACACTCTCGCGCTGAACGCGCGCGATGACCGCGGGAGTGATGTTGCGGCCTTCGTGCGAGAAGCGGACGAGCACCTGGTTCAGAACGACATCGTTCAGGACGTCGATCCCCTCATCGCGCAGCAGTTGCGCCATCTGGCGCGCACGCGCGCAGCCGTTCTCGACCAGCCGCGAGACGCCGTCGCGGCCGAGTGTCTTCAACACCGCGTAGATCGGAATCGCGCGCGCGCGGCGCGATGCCTCGGGGGTCCAGTCCATTCCGTCCCGCCGCTCCCCTTCTGCGCGCAGCAGATAGGAGGCGTGCTGGGCCATCGCGGCGCGATGGGCGGCCGGATGCGCGACGATGGCGATGCCGCTGTCGTACGGGACGTTGAGCCATTTGTGAGCGTCGACCGCCCATGAATCCGCCGCGTCCAGGCCCTCCGCCTGCGCGCGCAGACGCCGATCCGCGGCAGCGCGGGCCCAGAGCCCGAACGCGCCGTCGACGTGAACCCACGCGCCCGCTCGATGCGCGACATCGATCAAAGGGATGAACGGATCGAAGGCGCCGGTGTTGACGTGTCCGGCCTGCACGCAGACGATCGTCGGCCCGTCACCTCGTCCCATCGCCTCCGTCAGCGCGTCGGGGATCATGCGCCCCTGCGCGTCCGCCGGAACGCGAATCAGGTTTGCGGTGCCGAATCCGAGCAGCCGCGCGGCGCTGTCGATCGACGCATGCGCTTCCATGCCGGCGATGACCCGCAACGACGGCGCGCCCTGAAGACCTTGCGCCTCGACGTCCCAGCCTCTTCTGCGCAGCACTTCATCCCGCCCGGCCGCCAGGCAGGTCACGTTCGCCATCGTCCCGCCGGTGACGAAGCCGACGCTGGCGGACCGGGGCAACGCCAGCAGATCGAGAAGCCAGGAGGCGGTGACATCTTCGATAGCCGCAACCGCCGGCGACATGACGTGGAGTCCGGCGTTTTGATCCCAGGCGGACACCATCCAGTCCGCGGCGACCGCCACCGGATAGCTGCCGCCGGTGACGAAGCCGAAATAGCGGGGACCGGCGGTGGCGAGGCCTGCCTCGTCGATTGTCCGGGCCAGTCCGTCGAGAACGTCAATCGGATCGACCGGCTCTGCGAGTCGAGACGCATCGGTGGTCGAAAGATTGGGGTTTCGTGCGTTCACCGCGCGATCGGGAAGCGTCGCAAGAAAGCGGCGCGCGTGCTCGTGCGCGCGCTGCAGCAGCGCATCATCGGAGGACATCGGCGCAGACTACACCGGAAGCGCGGCCGTGCAGTCGTCCAATTCCGGCGCGGCCTTCAGCCGGCGGTCAACGCGCTTCGGCGAGAATCGCCGCGATTGCGGAATCGAAAGTGACGGCGCCGTTGATGTAGGGCTGCCAGTACTTATCGAGCAGCGGCTTGAGCTCGCTCATGCCCCGGTTCCACACGTTGAATTTGATCGCGTAGGGAACGTGGCCCGGAACCAGTTCAGCGACGATTGCGCCCGACGTGTAGAAGATCATCGCGTGCGAAAGCAGGCGCGGCACCGGACGGCCCGCCTTCGCCGCGATGGCCGACAGGCGCTGCTGGATCTGCTCGTCCCACTGGTGCGACGCTTCATGCAGCAGCGTCTCGAGCCCCTCGGATCCGGAGAGGTCTGCGTCCGTGGTGGCGATCGCGATGAGTCCGCCGTCGGTCGAATAGGCGCCCGCCCAGTTGGTGTAGGCGCAGAGATCGATGATGCGCGGGGTCTTCGGCCACTCGGTCGCATACAGCGCGGTCAGCCGAGCCACGGCGTTCGCACCGTAGGTGTGCAGCAGCCTCTCGAGCTCCGCCTGGCGCGCGCGATTGGCTTCGCGGTGACGCGGCCACCAGACGCTGCGATAGACCGGCGCCGCACGACGGAGCGCGGCGACGAGCTGCGCATCCAGGTTCAGCTCCGACAGGTCCGAATCGTCCGCCGCGCCGACCAGCGCGCGAGTCACGCGAATCAGCGGTTCGTCGAAGACCGCGTCCTGTTTCGACGGCCCGGCGGCATAGAAGCTGACCGCATCTTTCCACGCCGTCTGCGCTGGTTCCCCTTGCGACTCGAATCCCTGCACGTCGAGCGGCGCCTTGACGACGGCCGAGCGCGTGCGATCGGCGGCGCCGTTCTGCGCGCGCCCCAACACGTAAAGGAAGTGATGCAGGTTGCCCCAGAATCCCGAGCGGAACTGGAACAGCGTCGGCGACTGCGCGTACGCCGGCGCACTGAACACGGCGATGAGCACTAAAGACGCGCAACGGCAGCGCATGTCCGATTAGACGGGCGAGCGCCGTTTCGGTTGGATCAGCGCAGCGTCATCGCCGGATCGACGCTGGTCGCGCGCCGCGCCGGGAGGTAACACGCGGCCAAAGCGACCAACGCGAGCGCAACGGCGACGCCGCCGAAGGTCACCGGGTCTGTCGCCTCGACACCGAACAGCAGCGACTTCATCACGCGCGCCAGCAGCAGCGCGGCGCCGACGCCGGCAACGATCCCGGCCGCCACCGGCACCATTCCCTCGCGCAGCACCAGCCGCAGCACGTCAGCGGGATCGGCGCCGAGCGCGATGCGCAGCCCGAGCTCGGCGCGCCGCTGATTGACGGAGAACGCGACAACGCCGTAGAGGCCGACGGTCGCCAGCGCCAGCGAGACGGCGGCGAAGATCGCCAGCAGCAGCGTGCGGAAGCGCGGCTGGGCCACGTTGGCGGCGACCAGCTCGTCGAGCGTTCGCGCGCGGCTCAGCGCCACATCCGGCGCCATCGTTTTCAGCGCCGCCCTGAGCTGCGGCAGGACCGCCATCGCCTCGCCGCTAGTCCTCAC
>JBKPSE010000047.1:0-2097 GCA_046765855.1 Acidobacteriota bacterium
ATCCAGATGCGCTTACGTTAAAGCCTCGGCCGCTGAAGTGGGAGTCGATCGAAGGCCGCAAGCGCGTCCTGACCGATGGCATGACGACCGTCGAGCTGATCGACATCGGGCCGAGCCCGCACGCGGAGGAGATGCTGATCGCATATCTGCCGCATGAGAAGCTCGTCTTTCAGGCCGATCTGCTCGACCGTCCGACGAACAACGATCCGCCGACTATCAACGACATTACGGTCCATTTTTCGAACTGGCTCGACCTGTCGAAGCTCGACGTGGTGCGCGTGATCGCGGTTCATGGTCCGCCATCAACGCGGGATGAGTTGCGACAGGGTGTCGCTGAAAAGAAGAAGGGTGTGAATCCGAAGACCGGGTCACGGTAGCTCTTTGGGGTGATCGGAGGATAGCCCGTCCAAACGGCCTTCGAACGCCGCCGAGTTAACGGAACCGCCACTTATCGGACCCGGCGAGTCCCCTCTGTCGCTCTCTCTCCGCCAGGGAGCTCGCGACGGTTAACGCCGAACTCAGCGCGCTCGATCGGCCGGCGCCTGCGTTCGTCGCCACAGGCGAGAGCATTTTAGAACCGTGTGCGATTCCGCGCGAGCGAATGCCCTTCCTGAGAGAAAGGTGACATTTCATTCCGGGCACATGGGTGACACTCTGCCCTGTAAAGGGAGAGTGCCATGCCATGGAAGGAGTGTCGTGTCGTGGACGATCGCCTCCGGTTTGTCGGCCGACTGCTTGACGGCGAGAAGATGGCGCCGCTGTGCAAGGAATTCGGCATCTCCCGCAAAACGGGCTACAAGATCTTCGACCGCTATCGGGACGTTGGCGTCCAGGGGTTAACGGATCGGAGCCGACGGCCGTACCGCCACGCGAATCAGCTGCCGCTGACGCTCGAGAAGTGGATTCTCCGGTTGAAACGCGAGTATCCGCACTGGGGCGCGCCCAAGATTCGGGAGCGGCTCCGGCAGCGCTGCCCCGACGTCCAGTGTCCCGCGATCAGCACGGTGCACGCCGTCCTTGATCGTCATGGCTTGGTGACGCCGCGCGGTCGGGCCCGTCGGCGTGCACAGGGGACACCGCTCTCACCCGCGGCGCAGCCGAATGACCTGTGGTGCGCCGACTACAAAGGCGAGTTCATGCTGGCCGACCGGCGCTACTGTTACCCGCTTACCGTCACCGATTTTGCGAGCCGGTACCTCCTCGCCTGCGAGGCGCTGTCGACGACCAAAGAGGCGTACGCGGTCACGGTGTTTGAGCGGGTCTTTCAGGAATTTGGCCTGCCGACGCGGATCCGGACCGACAACGGCGTACCCTTCGCGTCGACCTCCGCGCTCTACGGCCTCAGCAAACTGTCGGTGTGGTGGTTGCGGCTGGGCATCCAGCTCGAACGCATCACTCCCGGGCATCCGGAGCAAAACGGTCGACACGAACGGATGCATCTCACGCTGAAACGCGAAGCGACGAAACCCGCGGCGGCCAACGTGCTCCAGCAACAAGATCGATTTGACGCGTTTGTCGATCGGTTCAACCGCGAGCGCCCCCACGAAGCGCTGGAGATGCACGTGCCCGCCGATCGCTATACGCGGTCGTCGCGGCCGTATGCCGGTCTGCCAGCGCTGGAGTACCCGTTTCACGACTGGAGCGCGACGGTGACGCATTGCGGGCGCGTCTGCTATCGCGGCCAGAAAGTGAATGTGAGCCAAGCCTTCGCCGGCCAACGGGTCGGCGTGCGCCAGGTGGGCGAGCGCATTTGGCTCGTCACCTTCATGCACTACGACTTGGGGTATTTTGACGACGAGACCTGCCGGCTCGAGCCCATTGCGAACCCGTTTCAGCCGGCACTGTTACCCATGTCTCCGGAATGAAGTGTTACCCATGTCTCCGGAATGGACCGAAGGGGGATGGCGGAGAGAGTGGGATTCGAACCCACGGTAGGGTTTCCCCTACACACGCTTTCCAAGCGTGCTCCTTAAACCACTCGGACATCTCTCCGCTTTAGAATCAACAAGTTGCGGGCGGTCTGGCAGAGATTATCTCACACGCCGCGTGCTGCGAGTGCGCCTTTCGCGATCCCGTTTAGATTCAGTGGATTCGATG
>JBKPSE010000048.1:0-3620 GCA_046765855.1 Acidobacteriota bacterium
GTGCTATTAAGTCTCGTGGGCTCGGAGATGTGTATAAGAGACAGATCGTCTCGCCGCCGCTCTCGCCGCGCGTCAGCGGGCGCGTCGCGCGGCTGGGCCCGCGGCGGGACGCGGCGTGCTCGACGAAGCTGGCCGCCACGAGCGGACGGAGATCGACGCGCTCTACGATGCCTCCACCTCCCAACTTCGCGCGGCGTCGGACCGAGGTTCGATCGGCCGGCTGCGACGACGGATCCGCGAGCGCCCGCTGCCGCTCAAAAGACGCGTCGATCCCATCCTGATCGGCGGACTCACGGCCGCGACGCTTGTCTATGTCGCCGCGACGATGGCGCTGATGCTGACGGTGGAATCCGTCTACACGCTCGGGTGGGGTGCGCGCGCACTGGCCGATCGGCGCCTGCTCGACAACGCGCGGCGCGGCCTCGACATGATGCCGTTCCGCGACGCCGTCTTTCATGCCCCCGATCGACAACTGATCGTGGCGCAGGCGGGCGGCGCCGTGCATTCGTTCGATCCGGCGACCGGCTTGTGGTCGACCGCGCGTCCGTTCGGGCCCAACGATCTCGCGCGTCCCGACATCCGCTTGCTTGCCTCGTCCAGCGATGGCGATGCACCTGCGCTCTGGGGGGTGACCGCCGGCGGCGGTCTCGTGCGCCGGCTCGACGGACGCTGGACGGTCGTAGTGGGCGACACGCAGTTTCTCGGACGGCGCGGAACGCCAATCCAGCACGCCGGCCTTGCGACGGTCGCCGCGTCGTCCGATGGCAAGTGGCTGCTCGCTGCCGCCGGATCCGACGGCCTCGGCCTTCAGGATCTCGAGCGCCGACGCTGGCTGGCGCGTGACGAGATCTCGCAGGACCAGAGCCCGTCGACCGTGAGCCATGCGGTGTGGTGGCGCGATCGGTTCTACGTCGGCGGCCCCGAAGGCGTGTCCGAGCTCGCGGTCAATCGGTCGCCGTTCTTCGTGCGGCGCGTCAAAGGGCTCGAGGGTGCGGTCATCGCCCTCGAGGCGACGGAGGCGGAAGGACTGTTCGTCCTGGCGACTGCGAAGTGCGAGAACGGAGCTGCGGACTGCATCCGGCTGCGGAAGCTGCGCGACCCGGCGGCCACGCCTGACGTGCTGATCGACGAGCGCAACCGCTATCCGGAGTTGAGCCTCGACCGCCTGTTCTATGCCGTGCAGTGGAAAGATCACCTGCTGCTCGCGGGCGGCAGCGGCATCTTCGATTACGACGTGCGTCTCCACGCGTGGAAGAAGCACGCCGCTGAAACGATCAGCGCAATCGGTCCGTGCGCGTCCGCGCAGTGCTTTTACTACGGCTACGGCGGACGATCGTCAGGCGTCGCGCTCTTCGCGCCGGGCGGCGCATCAGACGCCGCGCCGCGGCGCTGGACGCTTGCGGGTGAACAGCCCACGCGGATCGCGGCAGCGGCATCCGGCAGGGCCGCGGTGCTCACGGCGGCGGGACGGGGCTACGCGCTGTCGGCGGGCTCCGGCTCGACGCTGATCAATCCGGCGGCCGCCGCGCCCGTTCCGATCGATCGCTATCGCGGCGCGGTCGCGTTCGGCGACAAAGTGCTGTTCTTCGGAGCGCCTGGCGCGCTGCTGCACGATGTCGTCCGCCGCAGCTACTCGCCCCTCGCCGCGGTGCCACAGTGGCTGCGGTCGCCCGCGTCGATCGTGGCCGCCTCCGGCGCGTTTCTGTTCGGCCTGGTTCCACATGGATCGTCCCACGACGCCTACGTCGTCCCGCAGCAGGAGGTCGAGCTCGGCACGCTGTTCTTCAATACGTCGAAACCTTTCCGGATCGATGGACCGGTTCGCGCGATCGACGCGTCGGCGCCGGACGTCCTTCGCGTCATCGACGGCAACGGACGCGTGCAGTCGATCGCGGCATCCGGCATCACGCCGCTGACTGGCGGCCCGTTGCCGGCGATGGCGGGCAGCGGGCTGGTCGACGTCGCGGGAACGCGGGACGAGCTCGCGGCGATCACGGGCGACGGCGTGCGCGTCTACTCGATGCGCACGCGGTCGTGGAGCGATCCGCTGCCGGCGCCTGCCGGCGATCGGGCCGTCGAGATCGCCGCGCGCAACGGGACCTGGATTGCGCGTTCGGCAGCGAATCGGCTGGTGACGATCGGCGTCTCTCCGTCGGTGCTGATCGGCGGCGGCGATCCGATGCCGCGCGGCCAGCCGACCGATGCGCGTCAGGTGGGGTCCGATATCTATCTCGCGTGGCCAGGTGTGATCCAGCGCTACGACACGCGCACTCGCCGGATCACCGCGACGTGGACGTTCAGCGCCAAAGGTCCGACCAGGCTGGTCGATGTGATCGGCGCGGAGTGGCCGACACGCGAGGCGCGAGGTCAAAACTATCTCGAGGCGAGTCCGCTGGCCCCGCTCACGGGTCGGACGGTCGCGGAGAGCGGCCCGCTTCGCCTCACCCGCCGCGTCGACGGCACCATTGAAGGAACCCTCCGCGTCGCCGATCTCCAGGGACGCCCGTCGTGGCTCCCCTTCGATCTCTCGAGCGGCCGCTTTCCATTCGACGTCATCCGCTCGATCGCCGTCGTCGGAGAGACGTTGTACGTCGGCACGGACGCAGGGATGCAGATCTACGACCGAACCGACCTGTCGCTCGAGCGCACGAGCGTGCTCGCGCTCGCGCCCGTGCCGGGCGCGGCGTCACCTGCGATCGACCGCGTCGGCCAACCGTGCAGCGCGCCAGGCACGCCGACGGTGTGCGGCCCTCGCGGCTGCGCGAAGAAGGCGGCCACGGGATTCGTCGCCGCGCCGCCGGACGCATTGTCGTGCACGCTCCGCGCGCAATCGCCGTTCTGGTCGTGGCAGATCGATGCGTCGGGACTGTCCGGGCGTTACGCCGTCGCGCCGGTTCGTCACACGCCCGCCGTCACGCCGTCGGTGATGCTCACCGATGGCCGACTCCCCCATGACCGGATCGAACAGGTCGTATCGTCCGCCGGCACCACGTTTACCGTGTGGCAAGGCCGCTACGTCGGCGTCCACACCGGCGCGCTGGCGGTCGCCGGCGCGCGCACTCATGCATTCGACTTGCCGGTCCGCCTTGTAAGCGTCGCGGCGCCGATCCCGATGTTGCGCTCGCGCGATCGGGATCTGCCCCCGGGCGTGTACGCGATCGAGGGCGGCGGGGCCCGCATGTGGCGCTATGAGGACCAAGCCTGGACGATCGTGACCGACGCCGCGGAGACCGCCGCGATCGCGGACTGCGCTGTGACGCCCCCGCTGCTCCAGCGCAGACGGCTTCGCCTCGTGCAGCACGCGACTGGTGCGGCGCCGACGTTCGAGACGCGCATGCCCGCCGGCGCGTGGACGCCGCTGGCGTGGGATGCATCGTTGAATCGGTACGCCGTGGACGTGTGGCAGGAAATTGCCGTCCACCAGCAGGCGTTGTGGACGGCGACGCCCGCCGGCCTCGTGAGCCGCGACGGCGACTGGTCGTTCAATCCCGACAGCTTTCGCCTGATTGCCGCGCCGCCAACGGAGGCCGGTCGATCCGCCACGGATCTGCGCGTCGACGCGGGCGCGGCCGAGATCCGCTACGACGGCGAGCGCGCCTATCGTGTCGCATTCGACGACC
>JBKPSE010000049.1:0-2482 GCA_046765855.1 Acidobacteriota bacterium
GTACAGCAGATTCAGACGCAGCTGCCGGCAGGCATGACGGTGGGTATCCCGTATGACTCGACGCTGTACATCCAGAACGCGATCCATGAGGTGTTCGACACGCTCGCTGAGACTCTGATTATCGTGGTCGTCGTCATCTTCCTGTTCCTCGGATCGGCCCGCTCCGTGATCATCCCGGCCGTGGCCATTCCGATCTCGCTCGTCGGGGCAGTGTTCCTGATGCTGATCGCCGGCTTCACGATCAATCTGCTGACGCTGCTCGCCATCGTGCTCTCGGTTGGCCTGGTCGTCGACGACGCGATCGTGGTGGTGGAGAACGTCGAACGGCATCTGCAGGCAGGCCGGCGTCCGTTCGAGGCGGCACTGGCCGCCGCGCGCGAGCTGGTCGGGCCCATTGTTGCCATGACCATCACGCTTGCCGCGGTGTACGCCCCGATCGGCCTCCAGGGAGGTCTCACCGGAGCGCTGTTTCGCGAGTTCGCATTCACGCTCGCCGGCGCCGTGATCATCTCCGGCGTGGTGGCGTTGACGCTCTCACCGATGATGTCCTCGCGGCTGCTGCGCGCCGGCGACGTCGAGCGCGGCTTCGCCGGATGGATCAACCGGCGCTTCGACGCGGTCCGGCGCGCGTACACGCGGCGGCTGACCGGGACATTGCGCTACCGGCCGGTGCAGTTCGTGTTGTGGGGGATCGTAGTCCTCCTGATCGTGCCCTTCTATCTCTTCTCGCAGAAGGAACTGGCCCCCAAGGAAGATCAAGGTGTCGTCTTCGGGATCGTCCAGGCGGCGCCCAATGCCACGCTCGATCAGACGAGGCTGTTCACATCACAGGTCACGCGCGTCTACCAGTCGTTGCCGGAGGTCGCGAGCATCTTTCAGATCACCGGTCCCGGCGGCGGGTTTGGCGGATTCGTCACCAAGCCGTGGGCCGAGCGCACGCGTAACACCGAACAACTGCAGCTCGCGGCGGGAGCGCAGCTGGCGCAGATCCCCGGAATTCGCGTGATTTCGACCGTACCGCCGCCGCTTCCCGGCGGAGGGGACTTTCCCGTCGATTTCGTCGTGGCCTCAACTGCCGAACCCCAGCGCCTCGCCGAGGCGGCAAAGACGCTCGTGCAGAAGGCCATGACCAGCGGGCAGTTTCTCTTTGCAGACGCCGATCTGAAATTCGATCAACCGCAGGCGCAGGTGGTGTTCGATCGCGACAAGGTCCGCGCGCAGGGGGTCGACCTTGCGCAGGCCGGGCGTGATCTGTCGACGATGGTGGGCGGCGACTATGTGAATCGCTTCAGCGTCCAGGGACGCAGTTACAAAGTGATTCCGCAGGTCAAACGATCCGGCCGTCTGACGACAGAGCAGTTGAACGACATCTACGTCACCGGCGCCCACGACACGTTGGTGCCGCTGTCGACGTTCGCGACGCTGAAGGCGACGACGGAGCCCCGCGAGCTGAAGCGGTTTCAACAGCTGAACGCGGTACGCATCCAGGGCGTGATTCCGCCAGGCGTGTCGCTGGACAGCGCGCTGAGGACGCTCGAAAACGAGGCACGCACCATCCTGCCTCCCGGTCAGGGCTTCACGCTCGATTACGCAGGGGAGTCGCGGCAGCTTCGCACCGAGGGAAGCAATTTCCTCGGCACTTTCCTGCTCTCGGCGATTCTGATTTACCTGGTGCTCGCGGCGCAGTTCGAGAGCTTCCGGGATCCGTTCATCATCCTCGCCGGATCGGTGCCGCTGGCGCTCTCGGGCGCGCTGCTGTTCTCGTTCCTCGGACTCACCACGTTGAACATCTACAGCCAGGTGGGCCTGATCACGCTCGTGGGTCTGGTGTCGAAGAACGGCATTCTCATCGTCGAGTTCGCCAACAAGCTCCAGGAACACGGCCGCGACAAGCTGCAGGCCGTCGTCGAAGCAGCGTCGACACGGCTGCGGCCGATTCTGATGACCACCGCGGCCACGGTAATGGGACACCTGCCGTTGATCTTCGCGCGCGGTCCCGGCGCCGGCGCGCGCAACAGCATCGGCATGATGCTCGTCACCGGCATGGTGATTGGCTCGGCGTTCACGCTGTTCGTACTGCCGTCCATCTACGTGTTGCTCGCGCGCACGCACCGCGCCGGGGCAGAGGTTCGCGAAGAGGTTATCGACGGGCAGCAGCCTGACTTTGCGGAGGCGTCCGCCTGACGGACGAATGACATGCGCAAAATGATGAGGGTCTCAATCGTGCTTGCGGCGCTGCTGGTCACGCCCGCCGCTTCCGGGTTCGGCCAGCAGCAGCCCGCGTCCACTGTCGAGACGCTGCGTCTCTCGCTGGAAGAGGCGGTGGCGATGGCGTTGGACCAGAACATCGATCTGGCGCGGGCACGGCTCGACCCGCGCATCGGCGACACGCGCGTCGCCGCCGCCGCCGGCGTCTTCAGGCCGACGTTCAATACGAGCGTGGCGCGCAACAACCAGCTGCAGCCGCCAGCGAGCCTGCTCG
>JBKPSE010000050.1:0-3177 GCA_046765855.1 Acidobacteriota bacterium
GTCGTTGACTTCTTGAAAGTCGTCGGTTCGCACGCTAGATCGATGGCGAGGTCGGCGCAGTAGACTCTGTAAGCAGGTCGGTGGCACTCGGCGCGCGCGGAACACCACAGCGGTTGCCAGAGGTTGCAAGAAAGTGAAACGCTCCGGCCGCAGGACACGTCAGAATCCAACTGGAGGCTCGTGATGAGCGAGATTCGGTGGGCTTGGCGCAACATCGTTGCGCGGCGCTGGCGCGCGGTACTCACGATAGGTTTGTTCGCGCTCGCCCTGTCGGCTACGACCATCGTTTTCTCCGCTGCGGATTCGCTTGTGTTCCGCCGGGTCGCATACCCTTCGGCCGAGCGGCTGGTTACCTTCGACACTCGCGATGCGAAGTCTGGAAGACCGGGCGGCGGCTTCGCGTCGGCGGCCATCCTCGATGAGTGGCGAAAGCAGACCGACTTGTTTGGCGGCGTTCACGGGCATCTATACAAGACCATCTTCCTTGTGGGCAATGGCGAGCCCGAGCTGGTGCCGGCGGCTGACGTGACGCCTGGCCTGATCGACATGCTCGGGGTCCGGCCGCGCTGGGGCCGCACGTTGCTGGAAAGTGACACCCACCAAACAGACGTTCATGCGGTCTTGATTGCCGAAGAGATCGCGCGCGAACGGTTCGGAGATCCCGCACGATCGGTAGGGCAACGGATCGAGACGACCGCGGAGCCCCTCCTGGTTGTGGGTGTTATGCCAGCATCTTTCCGCTTTCCTGATGGCACACAGCGCATATGGCGCGCCTTCGATCCCCGAGGGCCTCTCGCGCGGAGCATGGGCATCTCGCTCATCGCCCGCGTCGCGGACGGCGTCTCCCTCACGCAGTTGACCCAAATGATGGAAACCCGCAGTGAGGCGCTCTACTTGGCTGCCGGCGCAAGCAATGTGCTGATTGCCTCACCCGTGCCGCTGAGAACCGCGCGTGTCATTGCCGAGCAGCGCCGCTTGCTGTTTGTGCTGCTCGGCGCCGCGGTCAGTCTGTTGCTGACCGCGTGCGCTAATGTGGCGAGCCTTGAACTTGCCAGTGCACTGACGCGCGCGAGAACCTATGCGATTCAACTAGCCGTCGGTGCCTCTCGCGCAGCGCTCGTTCGTACGGGTCTCCTCGAAGGGATTTTGCTGGTCGGGGCTGCCGCATTCGCGGCCTTCGTACTGGCGTATGTCGCAACCAACGCGCTGGGTCGTTACCTTCCCCCCGCAGTTACCGCTAGTGTGAACCCAATCGACATCGATTACCGGGCGCTGCTGGTAACAATAGGCTTTGCAGCAGTGGCGTGGGTCCTGTCCTCGCTGCCGTTGGTTGCATTTGCCTGGCGCGCGAACCTGTTGCAGCTATTGAAGGCTGAAGGCGCGTGGGGATCAGCATCTCGGGCTGGGACGATGTGGCGAAGCGCCTTGACCGTCGCGCAAGTGGCCTTTGCGGTCATGCTGCTCGTCGGCAGCATGCTCTACGTTCGCAGTTACCTTGCCCTGATTCGCCTGGACAAAGGCTTCGACAGCTCCGGAGTCGTCGCGATTACGCTCACGATTCCACCACAACTGCTCGGCAGCGGGGCCGAGCGGGCGGCGCTGGCGCGAACGATTGTGGAGCGCCTCCGTGCTCTCCCAGGTGTCATTGGGGCCTTCGAAGGCTCGCCTCCGCCATCCACCGGCGACAGTCCGACTTCGAACGGCCACATCGAAGTTGACGGGAGACCGCCGATAGAAACGAACATTCTCGTGCCACGGTTGTCGGTCGATCCCGACTACTTCCGTGTACTCGGCATCTCATTGCTTGCCGGCAGGATGTTCCAACCGGGCGATCCGCCTACGAATGTCATCATCACGGAGGCCCTGGCAAGACGGTTGTGGCCGGAGGGTGTTGCCGTCGGCCACCGCTTTCGCGAAGACCCGCGTTTCCAGTGGAGCTACGTAATAGGTGTCGTCAAGCACGTTCGCACAACCTACGACGGCACATCGGGACCGGAACGCTACTTTCAAAAGTACTCGTTGAGGCAACCGCCGGCGCCGGCGACGGCATTGACAGGCTCCGCCTCGCGGAACAGCGGAGCCGGCTACGGCTTTCTCACCGTAACCGCGCGCGTCGGTTCAAGCTTACGTGCCTCCGACCTCTATCAGGCCGTGCGCAGCATCGACGCGCGCAACATCCTCAAAGTTGAGTTCGTCGATGACCAGTACGCGCGACAGTTCGCGGATCGGCTGCTCGCAACTCGCATCATGACGGGCTTCGGAATGCTCGCGTTCGTGGTCGCTGCAGCAGGTATTTATGGCGTCATGGCGTTCCTTGTGGCCAACCGGGCGCGCGAAATCGGTATACGGATGGCGCTCGGCGCAGACACTGGCCGCATTCGTGGTCTCGTGCTCGCGTCTTCGATGTGGCTCGTGCTGCTCGGAGCCGGGATTGGGATCGGAGGCGCCTTCGTCGCATCACGGTGGGCACAATCGCAGCTGTTCGGGGTTAAAGCCACTGACCCGCTCACGATCGTGCTGGTGACGGTCGCCGTGGCGCTCACAGCGTTGCTCGCCACGTGGCATCCGGCGACGCAGGCAACTCGCGTTGACCCGAAGGTATTGCTGCGAAACTGATCGCAACTCACAGAGGCATTCCACGCGCTTCGCCTCCCCTGTCGTCCGGGCCGAGAATCGTACTGTCTGACGACTTCTTTCGACAATTGCATGCGATGATCCAGAAGCCGTGCTGTGAACCGAACGCGCGCCGTATCGCTTGACCTCACTCAGCACGTTTCCAGAATGTGTCTTGAATTTGCCTCGCCGTACCCGACCCAGAGCACACGCTCGATGAGCGGTGGTGTCGCAGCGAGCGGACTTGGTGTCATTCGCACTTGCGATTAAGGAACAACGTGGCCAGACGAGTTCTTCTTCAGCAAACCGCGCTCTCCCTGATGCTGTCCCTGGTCTGGTCGGTCGCGGCGCTGGCCGTCGGCGCCGACAGGGCAGTATGGGTCGGTAGTACAAGCGCTGGCTTCATGATGGCAGCCACGGCAGAGAGGAAATGGCGCACCGGCCGGTCACCGACAGAAGGAACGATCGCCATCGAATCGGAGGGGCTCACGTTTGATGCTGGCAGTCGCGGGTCCGTGCAGATCCCGTACGCGACCATCACGCGTTTGACGTATGGTCGCGAGG
>JBKPSE010000051.1:0-8671 GCA_046765855.1 Acidobacteriota bacterium
GTAGTACTGCTGGTACTCCGGCTTCAGAAAGCGGATCGCCACCGCCGCGAACACCAGGGCGACGCCGAGCCAGCCAAGCAGGCCGAGGATGCGTTTCAGCATGGCTAGCCTCGCCACCTTTCCGTGTCGACCGACTTCGCCGTCAGGAAGAGGCCGAACGTGATCAGACTCAGGTAATAGAGGACGTGGCGCGTGTCGATGATGCCCTTCGAGAAATCATCGAAGTGCTCGGTGATCGACAGCCACGATGTAATCGGTCCGATCGTGGGACCGGCGGAATCGGAGAACCACCCCACGATCCAGAACAGCAGAAACACAACGAAGGTGACGACGCCGGCTACGATCTGGTTGTTGGTGGTGCTCGAGATGAGCAGGCCGATCGAGACGAACGCCGCGCCCAACAGCAGCAGGCCGAAATAGGCTACCGCCAGCGGCCGCCACTCCGGGTTGCCGTAGACGAACAGGATCGCCATGTAGAGCAGCGTGACCGCGAGCATCGCGATGTAGAGGCCCAGCGCGCCAAAGAACTTGCCGAGGATGATCTCGAGATCGGTGACCGGCGAGGTGAGGAGCAGCTCGATCGTGCCCGAGCGCTTTTCTTCAGAGTAGGTGCGCATCGTGATCATCGGCATGATGAACAGGATGATCACCGACGCGTTCTGCAGCACGAAGCGGATCAGCTGCTGGTTGACGTTCATGGCGCCGCCGAACTGCGCCATCTGCAGGCTCTGCTTCACGAAGTTGTCGAGATAGAGATAAAAGAACACGGAGAACGGCAGCAGGAAGAAGCCAATCAGGATGTAGGCAATCGGAGATGCGAAGTACGAGCGCAGCTCCTTGCCGGCGATGGCGGCGATGTTACGCATGTGGCGCCTCCGTGGCGGGCGTCGCGACCGGCGCTTCTTCCGTCGTGACCTGCAGGAAGACTTCCTCGAGGCTGAGGCGCATCGGCCGCAGCTCCAGCAGTCCCCATCCGCGCGTCACGATCTCGCGCGAGAGCTCGCGCCGGATGTCGCGTCCGCGCTCGCTCGCCACCTCGAACGCGCCCGGTTGCCGCATATCGGCCGGCGCGACGCGTGTGACGCCGGGAATCGCCGCCAGCGTCGCGGCGACGTCGATTCCAGGCGCGTCGACTTGCACGTACATCGTCTCCGCTCCCTGGAGCCGCGCCGTCAGGTTGTCCGGGGAATCGACCGCGACCACCCGTCCTTTGTTGATGATTACGACGCGCTGGCAGGTCTGCGCTACTTCCGGAAGGATGTGCGTGCTGAGCACGATCGTGTGGTCGCCGGCGAGGCTGCGGATCAGATCGCGCGTCTCGATAATCTGCTTCGGGTCGAGGCCCGCCGTGGGCTCGTCGAGGATGAGCACATCCGGGTTGTGCAGCAGCGCCTGCGCCAGACCGACTCGCTGGCGATATCCCTTGGACAGCTTGCCGCAGTGACGCGCGGCCATATCGGCGATGTGGGTGCGCTGCATGACCGCGTCGAGGCGGGACTTCCGCTCGCCCGCGGGCACCCCTTTGATGCGGGCGACGAAGTCGAGGTACTCGCGGACCGTCATGTCCGGATAGAGCGGCGGCGTTTCAGGCAGGTAACCGGTGCGCCGCTTGGCCTCGATTGGATGGGTGAACACGTCATAACCGGCGACCGTGGCGCGTCCTTCCGAGGCCGGCATGTAGCCGGTCAGGATGCGCATCGTCGTGGTCTTGCCGGCGCCATTTGGACCCAGAAACCCGAGGATTTCCCCGGTCTCGACCTTGAAGCTCACGTCGTCGACGGCGGTGACCCGGCCGTAACGCTTGGTGAGGTGTTGGACCTCAATCACGACAAATCTCCGTAATCTGTAGAAACTCCGAATGATATTACGTTTTTTACGCGCTCTGCATTACCAACGTGTAAGGTTTGGGGTATGCTGATATATGAGCACCTGCTCATATATGCAGACATTCCGCGCTTCTCAGCTCGTCAACCCCGCTGCGGTCCAGGCGCTGGCGGACACCTTTCGCATTCTCGGCGATCCGACTCGCGTGCGGATCGTCGATGCCCTGGCGCAGGGGGAGCTGTGCGTCTGCGATATCGCCGAGCATGTCGGCATGAGCGAGTCTGCCGTCTCGCACCAGCTGCGGCTGATGCGCGCGCAACGCATCGTTCGCGGGCGCCGCGCGGGGCGCTGCGTCTACTACACGCTTGACGACCAGCACATCCTCGATCTCTTCCAGCAGGGACTGCGCCACGTGACCGAGGAGGGCCGCTGATGGCCGTCTCCTGCCCGTCGTGCGAAATCCACGCGGAGTCGACGTTCAAGATCGAGGGAATGGACTGCCACGAGGAAGTGGCGATTCTCGAAAAGCGGCTGAAGAAACTGACCGGCCTCGAAGCGATGGCGGCCGACGTGCTGCGGCAGCGCCTCACGATCACCTACGACGCGGCCAAGCTCAATACCACCGCGATCGCCGAAGCGGTGGCGCAGACCGGCATGCGCGCCTGGCTGGAGCACGAGGAGCCGAAGGGCCCCGCCCCGTCCGCGGCCACGCGGCGCGTATTCGTCATTCTCTCTGGCGTCCTCGTCGGCGCCGGCATGCTGCTCGAGTTCGCCGGCATGGATCGACGCGCGATCGTCGCCGCCTACGCGCTGGCGATTGCCAGCGGCGGTGTGTACAGCGTGCGCCGCGCGCTGCACGCGGCGCGTTCGCTCGCGCTCGACATCAACGTGCTGATGCTCGTCGCGGTGACAGGGGCGATGTTCCTGGGTGAGTGGTGCGAGGCAGCGTGCGTCGTCTTCCTGTTCGCGCTCGCGCAGCTCCTCGAGGCGCGGGCGATGGAGCGCGCTCGCGGCGCCATCCGGGCGCTGATGGATCTGACGCCGGCGGAGGCGTTCGTGCGCGATGGCGACCGCCACGAGCTGCGGCGTGTTCCCGTCGACGCGATTGCCGTCGGCACGATCGTCGTCGTCCGGCCCGGCGACAAGCTGCCGCTGGACGGCGAGGTGGTGGCGGGCGAGAGCCACGTCAACCAGGCGCCGGTGACCGGCGAATCGCTTCCGGTCGAGAAACGGTCCGGCGATCCGGTGTTCGCCGGAACGATCAACGGCCGCGGCTCGCTCGACGTGAGGGTGACGCGCCTGCGCGGCGATTCGACTCTCGCGCGCATCATCGATCTGGTGGAGCGCGCGCAGGCGCAGCGCGCGCCGAGTCAGACGTTCGTCGAGCGCTTCGCGCGCGTCTATACGCCGGTAGTGCTCGTGCTCGCCGTCCTGATCGCGATCGTGCCGCCGGTCGCGTTCTCAGCGAGCTGGTCGTCATGGATCTATCGGTCGCTCGTGCTGCTGGTCATTTCCTGTCCGTGCGCGTTGGTCATTTCGACGCCGGTGTCGGTGGTCTCCGCGTTGGCGGCGGCGGCGCGCAAGGGGGTCTTGATCAAAGGCGGCGCGCGGCTCGAGCGCCTCGCCGAGGTACGCTGTGTCGCGTTCGACAAGACCGGGACCTTGACGAAGGGCGCGCTGCAGGTCGTGGAGATCGCCGCGCTCAACGGTGTGCCCCCCGAGCGCATCCTCAAGGACGCCGCGTCGCTGGAAAGCCATTCCGAACATCCGATTGGCGCCGCCATCGTCGCTCACGCCAAGGCGCGCGGCGTTCCCCTCAGTTCCGTCTCCGGTTTTCAGGCTCTGCCCGGGTTCGGCGCCGAAGCGCAGGTGAACGGCTCGCGGCTGGTCGTTGGCAGTCACCGGCTGTTCGAAGAGCGCGGCGCCTGCACCCCGGAGGCGCACGACGCCGTCGAGCGGCTTGGCGCGGCGGGACGCACGACGGTGATCGTCGGCCAGCAGCAGGTGCACCGCGATTCAGCAGCCAGCTATGAACCACGCGCCTCGAGCCTGCTTCCGCTCGGCGTGATCGGCGTCGCCGATGAACCGCGCGAAGCGGCACGCGACGCCGTGCAGATGCTGCGCGATCAAGGCGTGCGTTACGTCGCGCTGCTGACCGGCGATCATGAGGCAGCGGCTCGCGCCATTAGTGAGAGCGTGGGCGTTGACGAGGTCCAGGCCGGACTACTGCCCGCCGACAAAGTCAGTGCGGTGGAGGCGCTGCGCCGGCGTTTCGGCACCGTCGCGATGGTGGGTGACGGCGTCAACGACGCGCCGGCGCTGGCCGCGGCGGACGTCGGTCTGGCGATGGGGGTCGCCGGCAGCGCTGCGGCGCTCGATACCGCAGACGTGGCGCTGATGGCCGACGAGCTGTTGAAGATCCCTTACGCGCTCCGCCTGAGCCGCGCGACGGTACGGAACATTCGCGCCAACATCGTCTTTTCGATCGTGCTCAAGGCGGCGTTCCTGGTCCTCGCCATCCTCGGAATCGCGACGCTGTGGATGGCAGTCGTCGCCGACATGGGCGCGTCGCTCATCGTCATCGCCAACGCGCTGCGGCTGTTGAAAGAGTGACTCAGGCCTTCCGGTTGGTAAAGAAGTGCTGGTCGACGAACTGGTCGATGGCCTGCTGATCCGCGGACCCGACCTTCTCGAACTGCAGTCCCATTCCGACGCGGCGATCGCTCCATGCGACGCGGCAATCCGCCTCGACGTCGACTTTCGAACCGGGCAGGCGGAAGCGGACGCGCACCTTCGCGTGCTGGTCGAGGGGACTCATCGTCCGGATCGCGACGCCCCCCTTGCTCAAGTTCAATGTGAGTGCCGCGGCGATGGTGTTGCCGAAGCGGCAGGCGACTGGAATGCCGAGCACGACTCGCGGGCTGCCGCGGCGGTTGAAGTTGTCCGGGAACAAATGCGGCGCCAGAGAGGGCAGGATGTTCTGCACCGCGCTGTATTCATTAACGTAGCCGGCGACGCCCAGCGCGGCGAGATCCTTCACCTCTGCCGCGTTGGCAATCGTACCGCTGAAGACGAGGATCGGCAGGCGGCCGCCATCGATTTTGCGGATGGCGCGCACCAGCTCGACGCCGCCGGCGTGCGGCAGACGCAGATCGAGCACCAGCAGATCGAGCCGGGCGAGATCCTCGCGCACGTGCGCCAGCAGTTCCGCCGCGCTCTTCACCGTGAGCGCCTTGTGTCCCGCGCCGACCAGTGCGGTGGCGAACCGGTCCCGCACGAATGCGGTATCGTCGGCGACGATGACGGTCTTATTGCTCACGGGCTTGATTGCGCAATTTATCAGGTTCTCGTTATAATTCGAACTTCTAATCGAGGGCGAATCGTCAGGAGCGTGTATGGCCACCTGTCCAGAATGTGACGCAGAGATCGAAGTCGACGAGTTCGATGTCGACAAGGGCGACTTGATCAGCTGCCCTGACTGCGGCTCGAATCTCGAGGTCACTGGCACGTCTCCAATCGAGCTCGATCTGGCGGATGATGACGACGACGAGGACGAAGACGACCGCGAGGACGAGGACGAAGACGATTTCGACGACGACGACGACGCCGACGAGGACGAAGACGACGCCGAGAAAGAGGACTGGGACGAGTGAAGAGTGCCGTTTTCAACGGCGCTGAACTCGCCTCGAAGGCCGCCGCGCTCGACGCGCGGCTGCGTTCCCTTGGCTCGGTCCTCGTCGCCTACAGCGGCGGCGTCGACAGCGCGTTTCTGGCGATCACCGCGGCTCGCGTGCTTGGCGATCGCTCCGTCTGCATCACCGCCGACAGTCCGAGTTATCCCGACCGGCATCGCGATCTGGCCATCGGCACCGCGCGCGCATTTCATTTGCGCCACGAGATGGTGCGCACCTCCGAGATCGATAATCCGGACTACCGCGCCAACCCGGCCAACCGCTGTTACTACTGCAAACACGAGCTGTATTCGCGCCTGACCGCGATCGCGCGCGAGCGCGGCTTCGCCGCCGTCGTCGACGGCAGCAACGCCGACGATCGCGGCGACTATCGTCCCGGCCGTCAGGCCGCGCGCGAATTCGGCGTCGTCAGTCCGCTCGACGACGTCGGACTGACCAAGGATGAAATCCGCGAGCTGGCCAGGCAGGCCGGAATGGCGACGTGGGACGAACCCGCGTCCGCATGCCTCTCCTCGCGCATTCCCTATCACTCGGAAGTGACGGAAGAGAAGCTGCGCACGATCGAGGCGGCCGAACGCCTGCTGCGAGAGCTCGGCTTCCGGATCTATCGCGTGCGCCATCATGATTCCATCGCCCGCCTCGAGCTGGGCCGCGAGGAGATGGCGCGCGCCCTCGAACCGGAAGTCGCCGAGGCGATCGATCGCGGGCTGCGCGCTCTGGGCTACGCGCACGTCACCATCGACCTTCGCGGATACCGTCTCGGCAGCCTCAACGACGCGCTGAAGCTTCGCCCGATCGAGTGACCCCGCAGCGCTCGGCCAGCGTCGCGCTGATTCTGCTCTTCCTCGTCGCGCACCTGGTGTTCCTGCCTCGCACGCTCGAGGATCTCGATTCGATCAATTTCGCGCTCGGCGTCCGCCAGTTCGACATCGCGCGGCATCAGCCGCATCCGCCGGGTTATCCCGTCTACATCGCGATGTCGAAGATCACGACCGGTGCGCTGCGTGCCGCCGGCATTGACGCGGCGTCGTCGCGCGGCCTGGCGATCTGGAGCGCGATCGGCGCGGCGGCCGCCATCCCGGCGATCTTCCTGTTCTTTCGCCGCCTCGAATCCCGCGATCCGCTGGCGCTGTGGGCAACCGTGCTCGTCGCGCTGTCGCCGCTGTTCTGGTTTACGGCGCTCCGTCCGCTGAGCGACATGCCGGGTTTTGCCATGGCGATGTGGACGCTGGCGCTTCTTGCCGGCGCCGCGTCGCGACGCGACATCGTGCTGGCGGCGCTGCTCGCGGGTTTCGCGGTGGGTCTGCGTTCGCAGACGGCCGTCCTGACCTTTCCGTTCATCGCCTACACGTTGGTAAGGCGCCGCGACGCCCGTGCGATCGGGATGACGGTCGCAATGCTGGCCTGCGCCGGACTGGTCTGGGCGGTGCCGATGTTCGTCGCCAGCGGCGGACTGTCGGCGTATCTTGCGGCGCTCAGTTCGCAGGCTGAGGCCGACCTGGGCGGCGGCGTCGTCATGCTGTGGACGCACCATGGCGCGCGCGACGTTCTGAACGCGCTGCTCAACACCTTCGTCTGGCCCTGGGACCGTTGGCCAGGCTTCGCGATCTGCGCGCTCGCGGCGGTCGGCGCCCTGCGAATCACCTGGCGCTCGGTCCCGGCGGCCGCCGCGCTTCTCGTAGCGTTCGCGCCCTACGCGATATTCCACCTGCTGTTTCACGAAACGGCGACGACGCGTTACGCCCTGCCGCTGGTGCCGGTGATCGGCTATGCGGCAATGGCGGCGATCGAAGGCCTGCCGGGGCGAGCGATGGCGGGCGCCGCTGTCGGTCTCAGTGTGATTTCGCTTCTTGCAACCATGCCCGCGACCCGACACTACGGACGCGACGGCGCGCCGGCTTTCCGCGCGTTCGACGACATGGCGACGACGGCGCACGGCGGGGACGGCGTCGATGCCATCGGCTTCCATGCCGGCTTGCGCCGCGCTGTCGAATGGTCCGAGCAGATTCTGCCGGCGCGCGCGGCAAAGGCGCCGCACGGACACGAGTGGCTGACGCTGGTGGAGCTGTGGCGATCGCAGCCGTCCGCCCGCGTCTGGTTCGCCGCCGATCCCAGGCGGACCGATCTCGCAGTGTTCGACGGACGTTCGCGAGAACTGACGCGCGCATACCGGTGGGAATTCGTCGAGCCGCCCTTCGTGGGCGGCGCGCGTCCGGGCAACGTCGACTGGTACACGATGCAGCCGCCGAACTGGATGCTGGATCGTGGCTGGTCGATTACTCCAGAGGTCGCCGGGATCAGCGCGAAGGACAATGCCGGCCCGCACATCGCGCCCACGATTGCGTGGCTGCGACGGCAGCCTGGCGAACTCACGGTCATTCTCGGCGGCCGCAACATCGCCTCCGCTCCTCGGCCCTTGCAGGTATCGCTGAATGGCAGCGCGCTGCCGCAGATCGCGATGCCGGCCGGCTTCTTCGTTTCCCGGTTCAACCTGCCCGCCGGCGCTCTCTCGTCCGGCGCGTCATACCAGCCGCTCGAGGTCCGCAGCACCGGCGGTGGGCTTGTCTCGCTCGAGCAGTTCGACGCGCAGCCCGCCGGCGTGCCGATGTTCACCTTCAACACCGGCTGGCAGGAGCCCGAGTACAACCCTGAGACCTTCAGGTCGTGGCGATGGATGAGCGAGCGCGCGGAATTGTGGATCCGTCCGATCGGGCGGGCGGTCACGCTCTCGCTCAGCGGCGAATCGCCGAAGCGCTACTACGACAGCGCGCCTCACGTGCGCGTGCTTTCCGGCGACCGCGAGATCGCGGCATTCGATCCGGCCTCGGACTTCGAGCAATCGATAACGTTGACAGCGGACGTGCTTGCGGCAGGCGACGGGCGCATTCTCATCGAGAGCTCGAAGTTCTTCGTACCGGCCGACCGGGGCGGCGGCGCCGACCAGCGGCATCTCGCCATCCGCATCTATCAGGTGCGTGTGGAGTAGCGCGGACCCGCGCTTCAACGCCGTTCGCGCACCGCAAGCCGCACCTTGTGGCTGCCCTACAAATCCGGTTCGACGTTACAAAGCGTTCCTCGCCTCGCGCGCGACCTGCCTGGCCCAGGCAAGGGCCGACCGGAAGTACTGGAAATCGACCGTGCAGTGACGTTACGGC
>JBKPSE010000052.1:0-14140 GCA_046765855.1 Acidobacteriota bacterium
ACCTGTCGTCGGCAGCGTCAGATGTGTATAAGAGACAGCCTACAGGGTCCGGCTGCCGAAGAGCGGCGGCATGCGCGTCGACGGCATCGTCTACGCCGACGAACGCATGATGCAGGACATCATGAAAGACGAGAGCCTGCAGCAGGTGCGCAACGTCGCGCATTTGCCCGGCATCGTCGGCGCGTCGATCGCGATGCCCGACATCCACTGGGGCTACGGTTTTCCGATCGGCGGGGTCGCGGCGATGGACGCGGACGAGGGGGTCGTGTCGCCCGGCGGCGTCGGCTACGACATCAACTGCGGCGTGCGGCTGCTGCGCTCGGCACTGACCCGGGACGAGATCACGCCGCGCCTCGAGGCAGTCGTCGCGCAGATGTACCGCAACGTGCCGACCGGAGTCGGCGCGCACCGCAACGATCTGCGCGTGAGCGGAAAAGACCTGCGGCAGGTGCTGGAGAAAGGCGCAGGTTGGGCGGTATCGAAAGGACTCGGGCGCGTCGAGGACCTCGAGACCGTCGAAGAGCATGGCTGCATCCAGGGAGCCGATCCCGACCTCGTGTCGCAACGGGCGGAAGAGCGTGGGCAGACACAGCTCGGGACGCTGGGCTCCGGCAACCACTTTGCCGAACTGCAGTACGTCGCTGAAATCTACGACGCGTCGATCGCCGCCGCCTACGGGCTGCACAAGGATCAGATTACGGTGATGATCCACAGCGGCTCGCGCGGTCTCGGCCACCAGGTCTGCACCGATCATCTGCGCGTCATGGGCGAGGCCAGCCGCAAGTACGGCATCTCGCTGCCCGATCGGCAGCTCGCGTGCGCGCCGATCGACTCTCCCGAAGGACGGAGCTATCTCGCGGCGATGGCCGCGGCGGCGAACTTCGCGTTCGCCAATCGACAGGTGATGGCGCACTGGATTCGCGAGAGTCTCGCCGTGGCCCTCGGCATCGCTCCGGATCGGACGGGAATCGCCGTCGTCTACGACGTGTGCCACAACATCGCCAAGTTCGAGACCTTTACCGTCAACGGCAAGCCGCGCCGGCTGTGTGTCCACCGCAAGGGGGCGACGCGCGCCTACGCACCGGGCCATCCCGGCACGCCGGCCCCCTACCGCGACGTGGGGCAGCCGGTCCTCATTCCGGGCGACATGGGACGCTATTCGTACGTGATGGCGGGGACCGCGACGGCAATGGAGCAGACCTTCGGGTCGGCGTGCCACGGCGCCGGCCGCCTGATGAGCCGCTCCCAGGCGAAGCGATCGGTCAAAGGACGCTCATTGATCAATGAGATGCGGGAGCGCGGCGTCCACGTCATGGCCGCAGGGATGGCGACCGTGGCCGAAGAGATGCCGGAAGCCTATAAGGATGTCGCGGACGTCGTGAACGTGGTGCACGGGGCCGGAGTGGCGGTGAAAGTGGCGCAGCTTCGCCCCATCGGCGTGATTAAAGGGTGATAATCGCTGCCATGCGGAGCACCATCTCGCTGGCGCTGTTCGCCCTGCTGGCTCAGGCCCCGGCGCAGCCATCTCAATCGCGTCAATCGCCCCAGCCCCCGATCACCTTCCGGGTCGAAGTCAACTACGTCGAGATCGACGCCAACGTCGTCGACGCGCAGGGGAACTTCGTCCGCAACCTCACGCGCGAGGACTTCCAGATCATCGAGGACGGCAAGCCGCAGTCGCTGACGGCATTCTCGATGGTCGACCTCCCAATCGAACGTCCGGATCCGCCGCTCTTTGCCAAGGCCGCGATCCCGCCCGACGTCGTCTCGAACAGGAGCCCGTTCGACGGCCGTGTGTTCGTGCTGGTCGTCGACGATCTGCACACGCGTTTCAACCGCACGGCGCGCACCCGCGCGGCGGCGCGCCAGTTCGTGGAGCGCTACGTCGGCGCCAACGACATGGTTGCGGTCATCAACACCTCCGGCTTCGGCAAAGCCATGCAGGACTTCACCACCAACCGTCAGCTCGCGCTGCGCGCGATCGACGCGGCGATGGGCAACAAGGCGGACTCGTCGGTGGCCGCGGCGCTGCAGGACTACTACATGAACCGCGACGCGCGGGGCGCGGCGTCGAACGCCAACGCGGCGTTCAACGAGATGCAGCGCTACAACAACGCGCGCAACACGATGCGCACGCTGCGCAGTCTTGCCGACTACATGGCCGGCATGCGCGGGCGCCGCAAGGCGGTGGTGCTCTTCAGTGAAGGGATCAACTACAACGTCGTCGATCCGATCAACAATCCGCACGCCACCGACGTGCAGCGCGAGATTCGAGACTTGATCGCCGCGGCGACGCGCGCGAACGTCAACGTCTACACCGTCGATCCGCGGGGAGTCGCGACCGGCGTCGAGGACGCGATCGAGATCGGCGGCTTCCCGGCCGACGGCTCGATCAATACGTCGCAAATGGCCGAGGAGTTGCGGCTCGAGCACGACAGTCTGAGGGTCGTCGCCGATGAGACCGGTGGGTTCGCGGTGCTCAATCAGAACGACTTCCGCACGGCGTTCTCACGGATCCTCGAAGACAACAGCAGCTATTACGTGCTGGGCTACTACCCGACCAACGACAAACGCGACGGCAAGTTCCGCAACGTTCAAGTGAAAGTCCTCAAACCGGGGCTGCGCGTGCGTGCGACCCGTGGCTACGTCGCGGCGGTGCCGAAGAAAGAGTCCGGGCCTCGGCCGGACGCCGACGCGAAGACGTCGCCCGAACTGCGTGACGCGCTCGACAGTCCGATCCCGATCAGCGGGCTCACCCTCAACGCCTTTGCCGCGCCGTTCAAGGGTGACGGCAACAAGGTGGCGATCGCGCTGGCGATCGAGATCGACGGCCGTGCGCTGACGTTCAGGCAGACGCCGCAGGGACTGTTCGCCGAGGACCTCGAGGTGACGCTGTTCGCCGCCGACAGCAAGGACGGCAAGGTCAAGGACGGCGCGCGCGACACCTTCAACCTCGGCCTCAAGCCGCAGACGCACGCGATCGTCAGTCAGAGCGCCTTCCGCATCGTCCGCCGCCTTCAAGTCCCGCCGGGCAAGTACCAGCTCCGCATCGGCGCCCGCGAGTCGGGCGCCGGAAAGCTGGGAACCGTCATTTACGACCTGGAGGCGCCGGACTTCTCCAAGGGGGACATCGCGCTGAGCGGTGTGGCGATCGCGACCGCCTCGGGAAGCCGGATACCCACCGCCAACCCGGAAAAGGCTCCGCTGACCGAGTTCAAGGATCTGCTGCCGGCGCCGCCGAGCGCGGTGCGCGAGTTCCCGCGCGGCGATACGTTGGCCGTATTCGCCGAGGTTTACGACAACGCGGTGAAGACGCCGCACAGCGTCGACATCACCGCCACGATTCTTGCAGATGACGGCAAGGTGGTGCAGACCAAGGCGGACGAGCGCAAGAGCGACGAGCTGCACGGCGCGGCCGGCGGCTACGGCTACACGGCCAGCTTTCCGCTCTCGGCGCTGACGCCTGGACGGTATGTGCTGCGGATCACCGCGAAATCGCGCCTCGGCAGGAGCGACGGTGTGACGCGGGAAGTCGAGTTCCGCGTCAAGTGATGTGATATCGATGCTCGAGCAGCGCGCCCCGAAAACCGTCGAGTCGTCCACCGGTCTGGATCCGCGCAGCGCGTCCGCGCTGGCCTATCTCGCCGGACCGTTCTCGGGCGCGCTGATCCTGTGGGTCGAGCGGACCAACGCCTTCGTGCGATTTCACGCGTGGCAGTCGGTGGTCGGCCTGGGCGGCCTGGCGCTCGCGGTGCTCGCCGCGTACGTCGTCGCCGGGATGATGATCTTTGTTTCCGCTACTGCGGTGATCGTCATGTTCGCGATCGCCAGCGTCATCGGCGCCGTACTGGTGATCGCCTGGCTGCTGTGCCTGTGGAAGGCGTTCTCCGGCGAACGTTGGAAACTGCCATTCGCCGGCGATTACGTCGACCGGCTGATGACGCGCTAGGCCAATCGCCAATCGCCGCAATCGCCAATCGGCATTTCAATCGTTAATCGCGCAATCAGCAATCCAATCGCCAATCGGCAATTCAATCGCCAATCGGCAATCGCCAATCGCCAATTACCATCCTCTTTGTCTGCGCAGCGTGGTGATGTGCGCGACGTGGTGCGCACCGTGCCACGCGTAGGTCTGCAGCAGCCGGTCGATCGTGATCGGCCCGATATCGGGATGCACGAGCGGCCGCTCGAAATCCTTGCCGGCCATCGTGTCGAGCAGCGTGACCCAGCGCGTGTGCAGCGCCTCGAGCAGCGTCAGTGACGTCTCGAGCGGAGTCCGCGGAATGTCGGGCAGCTTGACCCAGCGATCTTCTTCGTACGGCTTGATCGTCGGGTTGTCTTCGGTCAGCGCCAGCTTGAAGCGCACGTAGGCGTTCATGTGGCTCTCGGGCACGTGGTGCACGACCTGGCGCACCGTCCATCCGCCATCGCGATACGGCGTTTCGATCTGGGCGTCGCTCAGGCCCTGCACCGCGGCGCGCAGCTGCGCCGGCGTCTCGCGGATCGCCGCGATCCACTTGGCGCGTTTCTCCGGAGTGATGTCGGGGTCGAAGGCGAAGGGACCGGTGGGGTAGCGCGGATCGGTTTTGCTCGGCGAAGTCATGCGCGCATTGTAGTGCCCGCATGACTTCCCGAGCGGGCCAAGACCGGCTTGGCCGTGCCTATTTCTTGTCTTCGCTGAATTTCTTCACCGCTGTCGGTTTCACCTGGCCGTTGGCGTGGCTGAACATCAGCTGACTGCTGGTAATGCCGGTCTTCAGCGGCGCCTCGGTGGTGATTTCCCCGATCTCGCCGGGCGCGAGCGCGTTGCGCAGCTTGCCGCTGCCGACCGCTGCTTCCTTCTGGCCGATGTAGAAGTACTCGTCGATCCGCAGGCCGACGATCGGCGCGTTCGAGACGTTCTTTACTTTGGTCGTGTTGTGCAGCTCGCCGTTGACGACCTTCGGCGTGCCCTTGATGATCTCGATGTAAGCCGTGCCCTTGAGCGGCGGCCGCATACGCGCCTTGAGCAGTTCCGGCGACGGCGGCGCGGGAATGGCGGGAACGGCGTCCTTCTTGGCCGCGTCTTTCTTCGGCGCGCTGCTCGCGGTGGCCTTGGCAGCCTGGGCGAACGCTGCCGGCGCGAACGCCAGCAAGCAGAGGAGAACAGGCGTAACGGCGAAGCGCTTCATGTCGAACCTCCAGGGGACCGGGATCTGTCTGACGACCCGTCGCGGAGTATACGCTTCTACATCTCTCCGTTCCAGTCCTCCGGCTCCGGATTGCTGGTGCGGAATACTTCGAGGTGCCACTTGCCGCCGCCCCACGGTTCGATCACCTCCGCGGCGACGACGTCGACGAGGATTTCGGCGAAGGTGCGCCCTTCGGGATCGCCGTCGAGATGGTACGCCGGCTCGTCCCACGCGAAAGTGGGGTAGAGCATCATCGTCAGAAACAGATCGTAGCCGTCGTCAACGACGATGAGCTGGCCGCAGGGCCGCTTCTGGGTCGAGTGATAGACGAGGTATTTCTCGGCGCTGTGGGCGCGGATGTATCGCTTCAGCGCGAATTCACGCGCGACGATCTCTTCGACCGCAATCTTCTTGTCCCAGCAGTCGCGGCAGTACTTCTCCTCGCCGCGCGGCTCGGAAACGTCCTTGGCATTGCAGAGCGCGCACCGGATCTGCGCGACGGATTTACGGGGCATCGTAACATTCTACATCGCCGCGATCGGCCGATCCGACGTTCGCCCCAACTACTGGCCGACCCCAGCCTTCGCGCGAAGCGCCGGCGCATACATCTTGTCGACGTAATCCTTGACCATGCGGCGGGCGCTGAAACGCGGCGCAACCGTGACGATCGCCTGCCGGACGACCGAGAGCCAGCGGCGGGGAATGCCGTTGTCCTGGTCGTAGAAGGCCGGCACGATCTCGCGCTCCAGGATGTCGTAGATGCGCGCGGCATCCGCGGCGTCCTGCGCTTCCGGGCTGGATTCCTCCGCCGCGTCGATCAGCCAGCCGTTCTGGCCGGTGAACCCCTCCGCCCACCAGCCGTCGCCGATCGAGAAATGCGGCACGCCGTTGAGCGACGCCTTCATGCCGCTGGTCCCGCTCGCTTCGAGCGGCTTGCGCGGGTTGTTCAGCCAGACGTCGCAGCCCTGGACGAGGAAGTGGGCGACGTGAAGATCGTAGTCGTCGACGAAGGCGACGCGGCCGCCGAACATCGAATCGATCGCGCGCCGGTAGACCTGCTGCAGGTGATGCTTGCCGGTCTCGTCGGCAGGATGCGCCTTGCCGGCGAACACGATCTGCACCGGACGCCGGCTGGCGTTGAGCAGCTTCTGCAGCCGTTCCGGATTGTGGAAGATCAGCTCGGGACGCTTGTAGCCAGTGAAGCGGCGGGCGAAGCCGATGGTGAGGGCGTTGGGATCGAGCAGCGTGCCCGCGGCGACGACGCGGGCGACGCTGACCTGTTCGTCGCGCCAGCGCTGCCGCGCCCGCTCGCGGACGAACGCGAAGAGATAGTTGCGCAGCGCCTTGCGCGCGTTCCACAGCGCGTCGTCGGGAATGTCGAGCACGCGCGTCCACAGCTCGGGATCCTCATGCCGATCGCGCCAGTCCGCCGGCATGTAATCGTCGAAGAGCCGGGACATCTCGTTCGAGAGCCAGGTCGGCATGTGGACGCCGTTGGTGATCGCGCGCACCGGACGCTGCTTCGCGTCCACGCCCGGCCACATCGGCGCCCACATCTCGCGCGTGACCACGCCGTGGAGCTGACTGACGGCGTTGACCCCTTCGGCGGTGCGCAGCGCCAGCGCGGTCATGTTGAACTGCGAGCCCGATCCGTTGTCGTACGAGCCGAGCTGCATGAAGCGGTCGCGATATTCGCCGAGCGATCCCCAGCAGCCGGCCAGGTGCGTCTCGACCAGGTTGAACGGGAACGCGTCGTGTCCGGCTGGCACCGGCGTGTGGGTGGTGAACACCGTGGTGCGCCGCACTTCGGCGACCGCGTCGTCGAACGAGAGGCCCGACTCGATTAGATCGCGGATGCGCTGAAGCACGACGAACGCGGCGTGCCCTTCGTTGAGGTGCCAGACGACCGGCTGCGAGCCGAGCGCCTTGAGCGCGCGGACGCCGCCGATGCCGAGAATGATTTCCTGCTGCACGCGCGTCTCGCGATCGCCTCCGTACAAGCGCGCCGAGAGTTCGCGATCCCAGGGCGCGTTCTCCTCGAGATCGGTGTCCAGCAGGTACAGCTTCACGCGTCCGAGGCGGACGCGCCATACCTGCACCAGCACGCTGCGATTGCCGAGCGGCACCGGGACGATGCACGGAGTGCCATCGGGAGTGACCGCCGGTTCGACCGGAGCGTCATTCCAGCTCAGTCGCTCGTACGATTCCTGCTGCCACCCTTCGGGGGACACGCTCTGATGGAAGTAGCCCTGCGGATACATGAAGCCGACGCCGATCAACGGCACCCCGAGGTCGCTCGCTTCCTTGCAGTGATCGCCCGCGAGCACCCCGAGACCGCCCGCGTAGATCGGCAGCGACTGGTGCAGCGCGAACTCTGCGGAAAAGTAGGCGATGGGGCCGGCGGTGTCGCCGAAGCGATGCTGCCACCATGTGTCGCGTGCGCTGCGCGCGCCGTCGAGCGCGTCGACCGCCGCGTCATAGACGCCGAGAAACCGGTCGTCGCGCGCGGCCGCTTCGAGCAGCTCGGACGGAATGTGCCGCAGCATCAAGACCGGGTTGTGGGCGGTCTGACGCCAGAGCGCGTAATCCAGCAGGCGGAACACTTCGCGCGCCTGCGGGTTCCAGGTCCACCACAGATCGTTGGCCAGCTCCGGCAGGCGCTTGATGCGTTCGGGAATCACAGGGGTCTCGGCCATAGACAGAAGGATGTGAACGGCGCCTAGCCGCAGGCGCCTACCAGTTGTGCGAATTTGGCCAGGTCGATGTTTCCGCCCGATACGACGGCGACGACCTTCTTGTGGCCGCGCGCCGCCATCCCCGGCGACACGGCGGCGGCTACCGCGCAGGCGGCGGCCCCTTCCGCGATCACACGCGCGCGTTCCGCTACCAGACGCATCGCGTTCGCGGCGTCGACGAGCGACACCACGATCGAATCGTCCACGTACTCGTGCAGCAGCGGCCACATCGTCTCGAGCACCGATTTGCCGCCGGCGCCGTCGACGAACGACGGTTGCCATTCGTCGAAGCGGCTCGCCTTGCCCGCCTCCATCGACCGCTTGAGCGGCGCCGCGGTTTCCGGTTCCGCGGCGTAGACCCGCGCGCCGGGGCGCAGCGCGCGCAGCGCCACGCCAATGCCCGCGAGCAGACCGCCGCCGCCGACGGGCGCGATCACCGCGTCCACGTCCGGCAGATCTTCGACAATCTCGAGGCCGGCGGTGCCGTTGCCGCTGATGAAATCATCGTCGTCGAACGGATGGACGAAGTGCCCCTTCATCCGGTCCGACGCGTGCGACTCCACCGTGCTCCAGCACTCGTCGTACGGCGCCTTGACGATGGTGGCGCCGAGACGGTTGATGGCGTCCAGCTTGGCGGCGGGCGCCGTGTCCATCACCATGACGCTGCAGGGCACACCCGACTTCCTCGCCGCGAGCGCAACCCCTTGCGCCGCGTTGCCGGCGCTCACCGTCCACACGCCCTCGGCCATGTCGCTGCGCGACAGACGCCGGACGGCGTTGTAGGCGCCGCGGATCTTGAAGGAGCCGATCGGCTGCAGCGTTTCGAGCTTGAGATAGATGGCCGGACCGCCGGCGGCGAGCGGGCCCAGCGGGACGAGCGGCGTGCGCACGGCAACGTCGTAGATGCTCCGCGCCGCATCGCGGATGGTGTCGATGGATATGGCTCGCAACAGAAAAGGTAGTCTACAATCACCGAGCCCGTCCGCAAACCTGAGCCGTAAGAGGATTCAGTCATGAGCGACAAGATTTCCCGACGCGATTTCGTCGTCACCAGCACCGCGGGTCTCGCGGCGGCGGCGACCGTCCCCGCATTCGGCCAGGCGCCGACGATGATGACGAAGAAGAGCGTGAAGCCGGCGGTGGTGTCGTCTGCCAACGGCAATCAGTACAAGAACGGTGGCACGATGACCTGCGTCGAGAAGGCGTTCTCGTTGATGACGTCCGGCACCGACGTGCTCGAGGCGCTGATTGCCGGCGTCAACATCGTCGAACTCGATCCGGAAGACACCAGCGTCGGCTACGGCGGACTGCCCAACGCCGAAGGCGTCGTGCAGCTCGATTCGTGCTGCATGCACGGTCCGCTGAAGCGCGCCGGCGGCGTCGGCGCGATCGAAGGCGTGCGCACGCCGTCGCTGGTCGCGTACAAGGTGATGCAGGAAACCGATCATCACCTGATCGTCGGCAAGGGCGCGCAGGAGTTCGCCCGCGCGATGGGTTTCAAGATCGAGGACGACCTCAACACCGAGCGCTCGCGGAAGACCTGGCTCGAATGGAAGCGGCGCACCGATCCGCTTCACTATCTCGATCCGATCAAGCGCGAAGCGGCGATCCGCGAAGTCAATCTCGAAATGATCGCGGAAGGGCTGATCGAAGAGAACCATTTCTACGGCACCATCAACTGCGACGGCGTCAACGCGAAAGGGGATGTCTGCGGCGTGACGACGACGAGTGGCCTGTCGTGGAAGATTCCGGGGCGGCTGGGTGACTCGCCAATCCTCGGCGCCGGTCTCTACGTCGACAACGAAGTCGGCGCGGCTGGTTCGACGGGCCGCGGCGAGGCCAATCTCTACAACCTGACCTCCTACCTGATCGTGGAAAACATGCGGCGCGGCATGCACCCGAAGGATGCGGGACTCGACGCGCTGAAGCGGATCAAAGCAAACACCGTCGAGAAGCGGCTGCAGAAACCGAACGGCGACCCGAACTTCAATATCAACTTCTACATCCTCAGCGCGGCCGGCGAGCACGCCGGTGTGTCGATGTACGGCGGGCGGAACGTGAGCTACGCCGTTTGCACGGAGCAGGGCGCGAAGACACTGCCGTGCGAGCCGCTGCTGCAAGGGTCTGCGACCGACTGAACGTCCGAAGGTTCGTGCGCTCACGGTCGGGCGAAGCATCGGGGTTCGATTGCGGAAGTCGAGCGGCGAGAGTCGACACCGAGGTGCGACGTGCGATGTCCGCAGATGCTGATGGCGGCGGCGATGCTCCCGTTGCTCGTCGCAGTAACGCCGCCGCCGTCGGTCAAGGACGTGATGAAGAAGGTCGGCGCCTACGTTGACGCTTACGGCGAGCGTGCGTCAATCGTCGTCGCCACGGAGCGCTACACGCAGGACGCGCGCGGCGACCGCGACAGTTCGCACAGTGAGCGGACGATTCTGGCCGAGCTCGCCATCGTCAAGATCGACTCGAGCCTCGGCTGGCAAGGCTTTCGCGACGTCCTCGAAGTCGACGGCAGAAGCGTTGCCGATCGCGCGGATCGCCTCATTCACCATCTACTGAGCGGCGGCGAAGGATACCTGGCGGCGCGCCGCCTTTCCGACGAGAGCGCGCGATTCAACATCGGCGTCATCGCCCGCAATTTCAACGTGCCGACCAGCGCGCTCTTTTTCTTCCGGAGCGAGCACCAGGATCGGTTCAAGTTCACCGCGATGGACGCGCGGGAGGGGATCTGGCATCTCGAGTGGAGAGAAGTGGCCAGGCCAACGTTCATCCGCACGCCGGAGGGACGCTCGATCCCGACCGAAGGGGAACTCTGGGTCGATCCATCCGACGGATCGGTTCGTCGGACGCTGCTGAAGGCGGAAATGCGTGATGCGGATCGGCGTCGCAGTGACGGCCACGTTGATGTGACCTACGCGCAGGTGCAGTCGGTCGGCATGTGGTTGCCGGCGACCATGGACGAGGAGTGGGTGACCTACGCGGCCGGAACGGTAGAGAAGGTGCGCGGCCACGCCGAATACAGCAATTACCGCAAGTTCTCCACCAGCGTGCGTGTGAAATAACGGCGCCCACGTGGTGCCGAAGCGAAAGGTGCGAATGGTGCTGGTGCCAAGGGTGCTGAACCGGCTGCCGGTCCTTTTGGTCCTGACGGTGCTGCGCGCATCGGCGCAGGATGCACCGGCGCGCAATGGTGCAATCGCGGGCCAGGTGGTCGACGCGGCCACAGGGCGTCCGGTGAGCGCCGCGATGGTATCGATTGCCGGTACCGGCTTGACCGTAAATCCGATCGACGGCCCGCGCGGGCAGCGGGTGCCGCTGCTCACCGCGTCAGACGGCCGCTTCGTGTTCACCGGACTTGCCGACGGCACCTACACAATCACTGCCGCCAAAGGCGGCTATGCGCAGGGGGCGTCGGGCCGGCGGCGTCCCGGCGGCGCCTCGCAAGCCGTCGTCATCGACGCGACTCAACGCACGCGCGACGTCCAGATCAGAGTGTGGAAGAACGGGGCCATCGGCGGCACGGTGATCGACGAAGCAGGCGAGCCGGTGATCGGCGTGAGCGTTCGTCTCCTCGCCCGCGCGAGCGGCAGCCGGCGATTCGAGGTGTACGGCGCAGCGGCGCAGACGGACGATCGCGGCGCTTATCGGTTCAGCAATCTGCCGCTGGGCGACTATCTCGTCGTCGCGTTAGCGCCGAGCATGTCGCTGAAGACATCCGTCTTCGAGAATGTCGCGAGCAGCGGGCGCGCGACGTCGGAAGTGGCGGCGGCATTTGTCGGCGGCTCGATGTTGGCGCTCGAACTTGGCGATGCCGCGTTCGCGCTGCCGCGCGACGCGGCCGTTCCTCCGCCGCCTGTCAACGGCCGGTTGCAGATCTATCCGCCGACCTTCCATCCCGCGGCGCCGACCGCCGCGCAGGCAGCCGTGATCAGCCTGCCGTCGGGAGAAGAGCGCACGTCGATCGACATTCAGCTCAGTCCGGTGCCGTCTTCCCGCGTGTCGGGGTTCGTGATCGATGCCAACGGTCCGGCGGACATGCTGCCGGTTCGCCTCGTTCCTGCAGGATCGACGGACGTTCCGGGCGACCTCGTCGCGGCAGGCGCCGTCACGGATGCGACGGGTGCATTCGTGTTTCTTGGCGTCGTGCCGGGTCAATATTCGCTGCGCGCGAGCAACAATCTCAATCGCGCCGGACCGCAGAGCGGCTGGCTCGATCTTCCGCTGACCGTGAACGGCGATGTCGAGGGCATCGCCGCGACACTGTCGCCGCCATTACGGATACGCGTCCGCCTGCAGTTCGAAGGCAGCAGTATCCCGCCGGCCGCGGTGTCCGACCGTTTCACCGCGCCCCCTTTTTCGCTCGAACCGGCTGCCGGCGGGCCCGCAGTGAGCGGCAGCAGCGCCTCAGCCGCGGATCACGCTGTGACGTTTTCAGGGTATCCGCCAGGACGTTATCGCGTGCGCGTCGCCAACTCGCCGCAAGGCTGGATGTTCAAGGGAGCGATGTTGAACGGCGTAGACGTTTCCGAGATCCCTTTCGAGCTGACCAAGGATGTCGACGATCTCGTGCTCACGTTTACCGATCGGTGGAGTGGCTTGAGCGGAGCCGTGCAAGGAGCCGGGGCTGAGGAGGCGGCGGTAATCGTGTTCACCACCGACACACAGATGTGGACGGCGGCCGGCCCGAGCTCCCGCCGCTTCAAGATGGCGCGTCCCTCCTCGAGTGGAGAGTTCTCCGTCAGCTCGCTGCCGCCCGGAGAGTATTACGCCGTCGCTGTCCGTGAAGAGGACGCCGCGGACTGGCGCGATCCGGCACTGCTCGATGCGCTCGCACGTGTCGCCGCGCGCGTCACCATTATTGAAGGTGAGCACCGGACAGTCGATCTTCCGATGCGCGAGGTGCGCAAGTGAGCGGGGCGCTCGGCGTGCTCGTGGCCGTCGCCGTTCTAGCGGCTGGACAAGGTGGGCAGACCCTGCCGCCGCGCGATACGCGACCGGTCACGTCCGTAGCAAACGGGGCGATCGCTGGAACGATCACGAGCGACGATCCGCAGCCGCGCCCGCTGCGGCGCGCGAAGGTCGCCGCGATGGGTGCCGCGCTGAAGACGGCGCGCGGCGCAATCACCGCCGATGACGGCACCTTCAGAATCGATCGGCTGCCCGCCGGGCGATACAACATCGTGGCGTCGAAGGACGGCTACGTGCCGATGAATTACGGCGCAACGAAATCGGGACGTCCGGGATCGGCGATCCCTCTCAGCAACGGCGAAACAGTCGACGTGACGATACGCCTGCCGCGCGGCGCCGTCATCACCGGCTCGGTCATCGATATCGACGGACAGCCCGCGCAGGGCCTCGGCGTCTACGCGCTGATGCCGCGCATCTCGCCCTCGTCGGGGGAGACGCTCTACGCGAACGTCGGCGCGCCGGCGCAGGCGACGACCGACGATCGCGGCGTGTATCGGATCTACGGCCTGCCTGCAGGTGACTACATCGTCAGCACGCAGCCGCGCAGCGCGTCGGGAGGCCCGCCGGGAACGGTGGGTACGATCGTCAAGATGATGTCCCGAGGGATGCCGTCAGCGCGGAACGTCCTCCTGACGCAGGTGTTCCACCCGGGCACGACCGAGCTCGCGCGCGCAGCCCGTGTCGCGGTGCGGGCCGGCGAAGAGCGCAGCGGCGTCGACGTTCAGCTCGAATACGTGCCGCTCGTGACAATCAGAGGCACCGCGAGCCTGCCGCAGAATTTTGGTCCGGCGCGCGTCACTTTGGCGCGGACGGACCCGGTTGCCCGCTTGCAGACCGGTCCGGTCGCGACGGTCGACGGTGAGGGACGCTTTCAATTCGATTCGATTGCGCCCGGGCAATACCGGCTGACGGCACGAGTCTCATCGGCGCCAACGAGCGGCGGCCGCGGCGGCACGGCTCTGGTGGGCGACGTCCAGTACGCGAGCGCCGACGTTGTCGTCAACGGTGAAGATGTCGACGTCGCGCTGGCGACCCAGCCGGCGCTTTCGCTGTCCGGCCGCATCGTGTTCGAAAGCGATCGGCCGGCGCCGCCGTTGCCGTCGCGCCTCAGTGTGCCGGTGATTGCGATGAGCGGCGGCTGGCCGATGCCGCCCGTGGTGATCGACGGCCCGCGCTTCCGCATCGACGGCATCGTTCCGGGCGCGTTCCGCACGACTCTGAGCGCGCAGGGTCTGCGCGCGCCAATCGGATCGTGGTGGCTGAAGT
>JBKPSE010000053.1:0-12988 GCA_046765855.1 Acidobacteriota bacterium
GGTCTGAACAACGTGGCGTGGCTCGACGGCGGGCAGAAAGCCTGGATCGGCGCCGGCGGCACGCTGACGGCCGACGCGCCTGCGCCGAAGGCTGGCTCGCTCGCAGCGCTGAAGATCCGGCCGGTGGTCGTCGATGCCGACTTCGTCAAGGCGCATCTCAATATGCCCGCGTTTGCGATCGTCGATTCGCGCGCGCCCGCGTTCTACGACGGCACGCGCACCGGCGGCCGCGCACCGTCCGAACACAAGACCGGTCACATCGCCGGAGCGGTCAACGTGCCGTTCGATTCGTTCACCACGGCGGACGTGCAGCTCAAACCGGCCGAGGAGATCGCCGCCGCGTTTTCACGAGCGGGCGTGAAGCCGGGCGACACCGTCATCACCTACTGCCATATCGGACAGCAGGCAACCGCGACGCTGTTCGCGGCGCGCACTTTGGGCTACAAGGTCCTGCTCTACGACGGGTCGTTCGAGGACTGGTCGCGGCGCGATCTGCCTGTCGATAACCCCGCGGTAAAGAAGGAGTAAGAGCGCCGCGGCGACATTGTTGTGGTTGAGGTTGTGTCGAAATAGCACATTTGATCGGCCTCGCAAGCACGACCACAAAACTTAACCTTCTCAAATCAAAGCACTTAGGCGCGGAAACGCCTTGGTGTTCGCTTTGCTATCGGTACCGGCCGCCCATGGCCGCCGTTCCATCGCAACGCACACTTCTGGCGCTCGGATCCGTCGCGCTCGGCGCCATCGCTGCGGTGCGTCTCGCCGGCTGGGTAACCGACGGCCGCATCGTCGAAGCGGCGGTCCTGATCCTGGGCGCCGTCCTCACTTCCTGCCTGCGCGTTCAGAAAGCCTCCGCCGTCGATCGCGCGATCGTGCCGCCGGCCTTCGTCGCGATCGTCAGCTCGCTGATGCTCTTCGGTCCCGACGTCGCCACGGTCGTCGCCATCGCCGCGACGCTGACGACCAGCGTGGTGACGCTGCGTACGGCGCCGTTGGTCGCGGCTATCGATATCGTCATCGTCATCGTCGCGACGCAGAGCGCCGGCTTCGCGTATCAAGGCGCGGGCGGCGCCATCGGCGTGTTCGTGTGGCCATGGACGGCGCTGCCGATGACTGCGGCCGTGCTCGCGTATCACGTCGCACAAGGGGCGCTGGCGCACGTCGTTGTCCCCTTGGTCAGGCACCGCACGCTGAATCGCGAGTGGCTCCCGCGCGCGCTCGCCGGAGCGCCGGCCTATCTGCTGGGCGCCGGTGTGGCCGCCACGCTCGTCGAGGTTTTCGATCGCCAACTGTGGGATCTGGCCGCGCTGCTCATCGCCTCGCTGTGCCTCGCCTACTTGATTTACGCCGATTACGTGCGCCGCCTCGCCGAAGAGCACCGGCGGCGCGAGGTCATCGATCATCTCGAGCAGGGCATGTCGGTGCTCGACCACGACGGCCGGATCACGCTCTGGAACGACGCGCTCGAGCGCATCATGCAGTGCCCGCAGGATCGCGCGGTGGGCCGGCTGCTCACCGAGGCGGTGCCCTCTTTGACGCGCACCGAGCTGCCGAAGGCCATCGCCGACGCGTGCCGCGACGGCAATCCGCGCACGCTCAATCATCTGCGCCTCCAGGCGGGCACCGAGACGCGCATCCTTCAGGTGAAAGTACTGCCGGTGGCCGACGGACTGACGCTGCTGTGGCACGACGTGACCGATCGCGCGCGCGCCGAGCATGAAATCCGGCGCAGCGGCGAGCGGCTCGCGCTCGCAGCGGAAGGTGCGAACGACGGCCTGTGGCAGTGGAACCTGCAGACGCAGGAGTTCTACGTCTCGGGCCGCTGGCGCGCGATGATGGGACTGCCGGCCTACGCGGCGATCGGCGGCCCCAACGAATGGCTCGACCGCGTCCATGCCGAGGATATCGCGGCGCTGAAGGCGGCGCTCGAGGAGCATCTCGCCGGCGCGACGCCGGTGTTTCAGCACGAGCATCGCATGCGCCACGAAGACGGCACCTACCGCCGCTTTCTCTCGCGTGGTGTCGCGGTGCGCGGCGCCGGACGCAAGCCGGATCGCATCGCCGGATCGCTGACCGATACGACCGAGCAGGCGATCGCGCAGGAGCGGCTGCGCAGCGTCGGCTTCCTCGATTCGCTGACCGGTCTCTGCAACCGCGCCGTGTTCGTCGAAGGCATCGGCCGCCGCCTCGACGAATGCCGCCGCCGCGGCATCGCCAGCAACGCCTTCGCGGTGCTCTATCTCGATCTGGATCGCTTCAAGATCGTCAACGACAGTCTCGGCCACATGGTCGGCGACGAGCTGCTGATCGCCGCGTCGCGCCGTCTCGAATCGTGCCTTCGCCACGGCGACGTGCTCGCGCGGCTTGGCGGCGACGAGTTCGCGATCTTTCTGAACGGGCTGAACGACGACGGCCAGGCGAATGCGGTCGCCGGACGGATCCAGACGGCGCTCAGCTCACCGTTCTCGATCGGCGGCCGCGAGGTGTTCACATCCGCCAGCATCGGAATCGCGTTCGGCCCGGCGCACTACAACAACCCCGACGAGATCATGCGCGACGCCGATACCGCGATGTACCACGCGAAGTCACGCGGCAAGTCGCGCCACGAGGTGTTCGACGCGGACATGCACGCGCGGGTGAAGGATCGCCTGAGCCTGGAGAGCGATCTTCGCCGCGCGATCGCCGCCAACGACTTCGAGGTCCATTACCAGCCGATCGTGTCGCTGACCTCGGGCATGTGCGTCGGCTTCGAGTCGCTGGTGCGGTGGAAGCGCAACGGCGAGGCGGTGTCGCCGGTTACGTTCGTGCCGATTGCCGAGGAGCTCGGACTGATCGAGCCGCTCGGCACCTGGGTGCTCCAGGAAGCGTGCCGCACGTTCGCCAACTGGCAGCGGCGATTCCCGAACGCCGGTCTCGACTGCATCACGGTGAACGTGTCCAGCCGTCAGCTGGTGCAGCGCAATTTTCCGCGTCTGGTGCAGCAGACGGTGCGCGAGACCGGGCTGCGCCCGGCGGACCTTCGCGTCGAGATCACGGAAACCGCGCTGATGGACAGCCCCGGCGAAGCCGCGGTGATCCTGCGCGAACTGCGCGACTTCGGCGTCAAGGTGTACCTGGACGATTTCGGCACGGGATATTCGTCGCTCAGCCACTTGCACAAGCTGCCGGTCGACGCGCTCAAGATCGATCGCTCGTTCGTCAACAGCCTGCTGCTTCCCGGCCGTCCGGCGATCGTGGAGAGCATTCTCGCGCTCGCGCGCACGCTCAACACCAGCGTGGTCGCGGAAGGGATCGAGAGCGAAGTGCAGGCACGCGAGCTGGAACGCCTTGGCTGCACCCACGCGCAGGGATTCCTGTTCTCGCGTCCGTTGTCGATGGAGTCCGCCGAGCAGGTGGTCATGGCCAGCCGGCCGCTTGGTCCGAAGGGCATCGCCGCGGCCGCCGCCGCGCGTTCCGGGCCGCTTGCCGTCGCCTGACGCGCGAGTAGCAGGTTCCCGCAAAAAAACCTTCGCCGAGCCGACGCGTTCGTGTAGAGTCACGCCCCTCACCCCGTGAGGAGGGACCATGACCAGATTCCGCTTGGCGCGTCCGCGCACAGTGCTCGTCGTCCAGCTTGCTCTGTCGATTGCGCTCGTCGTGTTCGCGAGCAGTCGCGGCCGTCCCGCTGCGCAAACCGCGCAGCCCGATCTCATCGTCCGCGGCGATGTTCTTGCGCAGCAATGGGTCGTCCGCGATGAGAACATCGGGCAGGTGTGCAGCGCCGAGGAGGGCAACGTCACACCGGGTCTGCGCCGCATCGTCCGCTTCACGGTGATGACGCCGAACATCGGGTCGGCGGATATCCACATCGGCGATCCCAACGTGCACGTCGCGGCCAACGACGGACTGTTCGAGTTCGCCAGCTGCCATCATCACTATCACTTCCGCCACTACGCGATCTACGAGCTGGTCGGCGCCAACGGCTACGTGTGGAAGGCGGCGAAGCGCGGCTTCTGCATGCTCGATACGGATCCCAATCCCGCGTATTACGGGCAGCCGGCAAAAGCGCCGCAGTATCACAGCTGCGGCGCAATCGGCATCCCGGGGAATCAAGGCATCAGCGCCGGTTGGGCCGACACGTATCGGTTCACGCTCGCGGGGCAGTATTTCGTGCTCGATGGCGGCGACGGCCAGCCGGAAGTTCCGTCGGGCAACTACCGCATCCGCATTACCGTGAATCCGCCGTTCGTCGCCAAGAAGGGAGAGGCCTGCCCCTACACGGATGCGAATGGCTTCTGCCATCAGCTGCCGGAATCGGATTACACGAACAACGTGACCGAAGTGCCAATCTTCATCCCGGCGCATCCGGGACGTCAGGGCGCCGGTCCGCTCGCCGGGAACAGCGATGCAATCGTGAGCGGCGACTGCCACGACGGCAGCGCGACAAAATAAGCGCACGCATCCGCGAGAGTCTTCGTGCGTCCTGACCGGCGTGCGAAGGCTCTCGTTCGTTGCCGACCGCGCGAGCTGCCCGGCTGCCGGACGCAGGCCGCTCGACCTCACCGCACGATTGCCGCGCCCGCTCCTTCCGCTGCCCCGCGCTCCGCGCGCTCCCCCAGCTGCAGGGTGATTTCGTGCGTGCGGCCGTCGTCGACCAGCGGAATCGCGTCCGGATTCACCGCCGCGCCGTCGAGTTGCGCCGCTCGCACGCCGCAGCAGCAGTGATCCGGATTGAGCACGGTGATGTGGTATCGGGTTCGACCGACCGTCCACCGGATTGAAAAGGACGGCCAGTTCGCGGGAACGCACGGAGCGATGCGGAACGTCGAACCAGATCGGCGAAGCCCGAGCAGACCTTCGATCGCGGCCTGGTACATCCATCCGGCGGAGCCCGTGTACCACGTCCACCCGCCGCGGCCGAGATGCATCGGATGCGCGTAAATGTCGGCGGCAACCGCGTACGGCTCGGTGCGGTATTGCTCGAGATCGGCAGCCGTCCGCATGTGATTGATCGGATTCACCATGTGGAACAGCTCCATCGCCTCGTCCCCGAGTCCGAGGCGCGCCAGCGCGATGACCGTCCATAGCGCCGCGTGAGTGTACTGTCCGCCGTTCTCGCGCACGCCTGGCAGATATCCCTTGATGTACCCCGGATCGTTGGGGGCCCGATCGAACGGTGGCGCCAGCAGGAGCACGATCTGCGCGTCACGCCGCACCAGATGCGCGCGCACCGCTTCCATCGCTCGCGACGCCCTCTTCGGATCGGCCGCCTGCGACAGCACCGCCCAGGACTGCGTCAGTGAATCGATCCGGCATTCCTCGTTCTGCGCGGATCCGAGCGGCGTGCCGTCGTCGAAGTAGGCGCGGCGATACCAGTTGCCGTCCCAGGCGAGTTCGAGCATGCCGCTCAGCCACTGGGCCTCGCCGCGATAGTGCTGCCCGCGCGCGCTCTCCCCTCTTTCCTCGCAGATCACCGCGTACTGTTTCAGGACGACGACGAGGAACCATCCGAGCCAGACGCTCTCGCCGCGCCCGAGATGGCCGACGCGGTTCATGCCGTCGTTCCAGTCGCCGATGCCGATGAGCGGCAGGCCGTGCGCGCCGTACTTCAGCGATCGATCGATGGCGCGGATGCAATGCTCGAACACAGACGCGGTGTCGTGCGACACGGCCGGCAGGCCATAGTTCTCATGTTGTTCCGGCGTCAGCGGCGGCGCCTCGAGGAACGGCACGATTTCGTCGAGCAGCGTCTTGTCACCGGTGTGAGCGACGTAGATCGCGGAGGCGTAGGGCAGCCACAGCAGATCGTCCGAGCAGCGCGTGCGTGTTCCGCGGCCGGCCGGCGGATGCCACCAATGCTGCACGTCGCCCTCGACGAACTGCCGCGACGCGGCGAGGACAATCTGCGCGCGACAGAGATCGGGACGTGTGTAGAGCAGCGACAGCACGTCCTGCAGCTGATCGCGGAAGCCGAACGCGCCGCCGGGCTGGTATGGGCCGCTGCGCGCCCAGATGCGGCACGCCAGGGCCTGATAGAGCAGCCAACGGTTCACCAGCAGATCGAACGAATCGTCCGGCGTGTGAACTTCGATCGCGCTCAGTGTGTCGTCCCAAAATCCGGTCGCGCGCGCGATCGCGTCCTCGACTTCGATGAGCTGTCCGTAGCGCGCCGCCAGCGCGTTCGCGTGCGCGCGGTCGTTACCCTGGCCGAGCACGAACGCCACACGTCGCGATTCACCCGGCGGAATCTCCACCGCAATCTGCAGCGCCGCGCACGCGTCGAGTGCGGCGCCGACGCGCCCGTCGAGGCGCTCGCCAAAGAGCGCGACCGGCGCGATCAGCGTCCGGTTGCGGCCGATGAAGCCGGCGCGGTCGCACGTCACCGACTGCGCCGCCTCCGTTGCATGCCAGAAGGCGACGCGATCTCTGAATTCGGTGTTGTAGGCGTTGCGCGCCAGCACTGCGCCCGTCGACTCACTCAGCTCGGTGACGACGAAGCGGCGTTCGCCGCTGCGCGGTGGTCCGAGCACCCATTCGACGTAGCCGAACAGCGTCAGCCGGCGCACCGCGCTCGACGTGTTCTTGAGCGTGAGCAGCGACAGCTTGACCGGATCGTCGGGCGGGACCGAAATCGTCAGTTCCTGCTCGAGACCATCGACCGCCGTCGCGAAGCGCGTCACGCCCGCGGCGTGCCGGACGACCCAACGCCCCGCATCCGCGGCGCGCGGCAGCGGACCCGGCGTCGCCCCCCACACGGCGCCGTCGTCCTCGTCGCGGATGAAAATCGCTTCGCCTGTCGGATCGCTGATCGGGTCGTTGGCGAACGGCGTCAGCCGGTTCTCGCGGCTGTTGACGGCCCATGAATAAGCGGCGCCCGACGCGCTGAGCACCGTGCCGAACTCCGAATTGGCCAGCACATTCGACCAGGGCAGCGGCGTCTCGCGATCGCCGTCGAGGACGATGACGTATTCGCGTCCGTCGGGAGTGAATCCGCCGATGCCGTTATCCATGACGCGCGAACCGATCGCGATCGGCCGCGCCGCCGGCTTCGGCGATCGCAGCTGGTGCGAGTGCGGCACGATCTCTCCAGCCGGGAGCCACGGCGCCTTGCGATCCAGCTGCGGCGCGAGACCGCCCAGATCGCCGCGGAGGACGATGCGCGCGACGGCTGACAACAGGCGGCAATCGACCTCCGGCATGCCGTCGGAGCGCACAAGGAACATGCCGCCCGGCTTGCCCAGCCATCCGCTCCAACGCGGTTCGCTGAGCAGATGTGTCAATTGCGCCTGCACTTCGTCCAGATAATCAGCCGGGTGATCGTTGAGGATCACCAGATCGGCTCGCAGATCCTTGACCCGCCAGTACTCCTGCGCGTAGAGCAGCTGGCGCACGAGCGCGACGGCGCTGGCATCGGCTACCTGCACGAGCACGATGGGAAGATCGCCCGAGATGCCGCGGCCCCACAGGTTGGCTTGACCGAAGATGTTCCGCGCGAGATCGTCGGGGCTGGTCCCCGTCGCGTCGGAGCCAAAGACGCGCGACGCGAGGCGATCGAACAACATGGCGTGGTCATCGTTCAGACCCAGCTGCTGCAGCGTAATGTGCACGTGCGTCGAGGCCATCGAGAACGCGCGCGCGGCGGCGCTCGCGTCGCGGTACTTGCGGACGAGGCCGAGCGCGGCGGAACGATCGGCGGCGACGCCGGTCGCGAACGTGACCCGGACAAAGGCGCCGGGCGCCAATCGCACGCGCTCGCGGACGGCGGCGATGGGATCGAGGACGGCGCCGGTCGTACCCGACAAGGCGCGCCCTTCGATCGCGATGGGGTTGGATGGTGTCCGTCCACGGCCGAGAAAACGGCCGCGATCCGTTTCCCATTCCACTGCGCCCCCGAGCCGCCCGTCGACCGCGAGGACGTGAAACGCCCAGGCGTGCGCTTCCTCGGCGGATCGCGGACGGCGGCTGAACAGCAGCCCCGCGCTCTGCGCGTCGTACTCGGTCTCGATGAACAGCTTGCCGAACGCCGGATGCGCCAGATCGTCTTCGGCGCGAGCCAGCACGATTTCGGCGTAACTGGTGACTTCGATCTCACGCGGCCGATCGCCGCGATTGGTGATCGACAGCCGTCGGATCTCTACGTCGTCTTCCGGAGACACGACGACCTGCAGCTGCGTTTCGAAATCGCCGTCGCGGCGGCGGAAGGTCGCTTTCTCCAGCTCGAAGATCGCTTCGTAGTCATCCGCCTCGCGGCAGACGGGAAGATAGGTCGGCGACCATACATCGCCGGACCACGGATCCCGGAGGTAAATGAAATGAGCGCCGGCATCCGAGGTACGGTCTTCGCGGCGGCGGGTCACCGACAGGCCGCGCCATGAGCTCGATCCACCGCCGGCATGAGTGAGGGCGACGGTGTAGCGGCCGTTCGACAGGAAGTGGGTATGCGGACTGGTCGTGTGTGGCGTGCCGAAGCGCCGTGCGGCGGACACGCCGATCGACGGCGCCGCGACCGTTCCCTCGGCGGGACGCGCTTCCGCAAGGATCGCCTCGCGCGGGACGCGCTCCTGCAGCAGCAGTTCGGTGGCCTTGACGCGCGGATTGGCGTGGAAGCGCGCGACGAAGATGTCGCGGTGAAGCACGTTAGCGAGCGCGACCATCGCCATCCCCTGGTGATGGGCGAAGAAGGCGCGGACGATTTCCGGCTGTCCCTCGGCCGCGTCGGATGCCGCGTCCGCGGCAGGTTTGCGCGGGCGATAGTCGATTGATTCGTAAAACCCGAACTGGCCATCGAGTCCCTTACGCGCGAGGCGCGTCAGGTTCGACGCCGCGGCCGCGGGATCGACGAGCGCCCCCAGCGCAGTGGAGTACGGGGAGACCACGAGATCGTCGGCAAGGCCGCGTTTGAATCCGAGTCCCGGCACGCCGAACGCCTTGTACTGGTAGTTGCCGGCGAGGTCGGTGAAGGCGAACGCGGATTCCGAAATTCCCCACGGCACACCGCGTTCGCGCCCGTACTCGATCTGGCGGCGCACGCTGGCGCGGCAGCTCTGGTCGATCAGCGTACCGGGATAGGCGCGCAGCAGCAGCTGCGGCATCAGGTATTCGAACATGGTCCCGCCCCACGACATCAGCGTCGCCCGCCCGTCGACGCTCGTCACCAGGCGGCCGAGATGGAACCAGTGATGCTGCGGAACGTCCCCTTTGGCAATCGCGACGAAGCTCGCCAGCCGCGCTTCCGATGCGAGCAGGTCGTAGAACGAGCCGTCCAGACGGCCGGGGCCGCTCGCGTCGGCGAGCCGGTACCCAATCGAAAAGATCCGGCGCCGGCGATCGTAGAGGAAGTCGAAGCGCATCGCCGCGGCGAACGCGCCCGCGCGCTGCGCCAGGCGAAGCAGAACGGCGCTCGGCGTGACGGAAGGTTCCGCATTCAGCGCCGCGACCGCCGTTACGACCGCACTCACCCAGTAGGCGATGTCGTCAGATTCTGACGACGCGTCGATCGCCGCGAGCTCCTCCACGGACGCGTTCAGCGCGCCGCCAGTATCCTTCCCGTCAGCCGCGCCGCGCGCCTGCCTGACGATCTCGCGCGCCACGCGAGCGATCTCGGTAACCCGATCGCGCGGCGGACGCTGCGGATTGCCGGCGGACGCGGTCAGCGCGAGAAGATCGGCGGCGTCGATCACGCCGTCGAGCAACTGCAGCCGCGACTGCGGGTTGCCAGCGAGCGCTTCGAGTCCCTGTGCCAGCGCCATCAGCGCGGCAGCCAGATTGCCGCTGTCCACCGTCGAGACATACCGCGGAGGCAGCGGCGCAAGCGTCGCGGTGTCATACCAGTTCAGAAGATGACCTTCGTGGCGTTCGAGCCCTTCGATGGTCGTCAGGGTGCGATCGAGACGATCGATCAGCGTCGCCGTCGTGATGTAGCCCAGATCGTGGGCGGCGAGCGTCGACAGCAGCGTCATGCCGATGTTGGTCGGCGACGTGCGCCGGGCGAGGCGCGGCGGATCGCCGTCCTGGTAGTTGTCGGGCGGCAGCCATGAGTCCGCTTCGGTCACGAAGGTCTCGTAGAACCGCCACGTCTTTCGCGCGGTGCGGCGCAGCAACTGACGCTCGCGCTCGGCCAGGGAGCGCTCGCGCGGGCCGACCGGCAGACTGAGCCAGTAGGCCACGGCCGGCGCGCTCATCCACAAGGCGATGAATGGCAGCGCCGACGACAAGGCGTCTGGATGCGTCACCGACACGACGAGCGCTACGGCGATGGCGATGAGCGGGCTCGACACCATGTCGGCGACGAAACGGCGCAGGCCGCGGCTGCCCGCAATCCCCGCGGCGCGCGCGGCAGCGGTTGCCGCCGTCTCCCACTCGAGAAGGCGACGCCGCGTGATGGTCAGACGGACGAGCGTCAGGACGATCGCGTGCGCGGTGTCCCACGCGTGGTAGGCGAGAAACGTGACGCTGAGCCCGATTTGCGCCAGCGCCGTCGCGGTGTCTGCACGCAAATTGCGCCAGAACACGGCAAACGACTGCGCCTTGCGCGGGCCGACGATCATGGTGGCGACGAGCGGCAGCAGCTGCGAGGCCATGACCGCGAGCACTGCCGCCGTCCAGACCCAGTGCACGCCCGGCAGCACCATCCATCCGGCGACCAGGATCGCCAGCTGCGTCGGCGCGACCAGACTTCGCCGCAGATTGTCGAGAATCTTCCAACGCGAGATCAGCGGGAACGAGTTCCGCTTCATCCCGTGTCTGGTCGGCACGAACGGGAACAACCAGCGCAGGATCTGCCAGTCGCCGCGGATCCAGCGGTGCTGCCGGCGCGCGTGCGCGATCACGCTCGACGGGTACTCGTCGACGAGCTCGATGTCCGACACGAGCGCGACGCGTGCGTGCAGCCCCTCGAACAGGTCGTGCGACAGCAGCGCGTTCTCCGGCACCGAGTCTTCGAGGCTCGCGGTGAACGCATCGACGTCGTAGAGGCCTTTGCCGGTGAAGATGCCCTCGCCGAAGACGTCCTGGTAGGTGTCGGACACGGCGGTCGTATAGGGGTCGACGCCGGTATGTCCGGCATACAGCCGTGCGAAGAGCGAGCCCGCCGCGCTCGTGAACGTCACGCTGATGCGCGGCTGCAGGATGCCGTATCCCTTGGTCACCCGGCCCACCGACGGATCGAACATCGGCCGGTTCAGCGGGTGGCTGATGATGCCAATCAGATTGCGGGCCGAATCCCGCGGCAGCCGAGTGTCGCTGTCGAGCGTGATGCAGTACCGCACCTGCGGCAGGATTGCCGGATTGCCGGCGGTGAGGATGAAGCTGGTATCGGTGGCGCCGCGCAGCAGCCGGTTGAACTCCTCGATCTTGCCGCGCTTGCGCTCCCATCCCATCCACAGGCCTTCCTGCGCGTTCCACTGACGGGTGCGATGAAACAGGAAGAAACGGCCGCCGCCGCCGTCGCCGTGCTTCGCGTTCAGCGCCTCGATACCGGCGGCAGCCGCGGCCAGGATCTCGGCGTCGCGCGGCACCGTTTCCGCGTTGGCATCCTTGAAGTCGCTGAGGAGCGCGAAGTGGATGTTCGGATCGAGATTGCCGAGCGCCTGCACTTCGACGTGGTCGACCAGATCGCGCGCGCGCTCGACGCTGTCCAGAATCGTCGGAATGATCACCATCGTCCGCGCCGACTCCGGAACGCGGACGAGATCGAGCCGCGGCAGCCTGCGTGGCGGGACGAACCGTGCGATCAGACGCTGCAGGATCTGGATGCTCAATTCGCTGAGCGGCACCAGCGTGAGCAGGACGACAATGGCGACCGTCTGCCGGCTGCCACCGTGCGCGCGGGCGTACGCAGCCGCCACCGTGACGAGGGCGGCTGTCATTGCGGCAATCGTGCCGAGATACCCCGGAGTGGCGTTCCGGAAGAACGCGCGCCGCAGCCGGATCGCGAGCGCCGGCTCGAACCCGATACCCGCCTCGAACTGCTGACGCCCTTCGCCAATCAGGTAATAGCCGATGTGCGCCTCGCGCGCGTCCGGCGTGCGTTCGGCGATCTGTCGCGCCCGTTCGACGCTCTTCAGCGCAACCCGCACCTGCCCGTCGCCGGTCGGCTCGGCCAGCTCTTCGACCGCCTGGCGGTAGCGGTCGCGGCTGGCGAAGTCCATGCGGCCGTAGACGGCCGCCGGATCGCGCTGCAGCACCTGCTCGACGATGCTGACGCCCTCGAAGAATTCGCTCCAGTCGAAGGTCGAGACGAGACGCAGGCTGCCAATCAGGTTGGCCATGAAGGCCTGCTCGGCCGCCTGATGCCGCGCCTCAGAACGGATCGCGTCTTCGACGGTATGCCCGCGCGCGGCAAGCGCCGCGTCGAGCTCCTGCCGCAGCGGCGCGGCGTTTTCGCGCTCGCGCGACCGCTGGAGCAACCGGATCACGAACGCCGGATGGACTTCGGAAGGCAGGCGCGGCCGCGCGTAGACCGGCGCCTCCAGCGCGTCGACCACTCGATCCGCCTCGAGCCGCTGCGCGCGGCTGGTCGCCAGCACGTCCGCGCGGGTGCGCAGATGTTCGAGCAGCGCCAGCTTCAGCGCTGACGGCCAGGCCCACAGCTCGCCGATGGTCAGCGGCGTAATCGACTGGAACGCGGTGATGAATCGGTGGAGCCGCTGCGAATCGAGCCGCCCGGCGCTGCAGCGAATCAGCTCCAGCGCCATCGCATAGATGCGCGGCTGCCCGGCGAATTCGTCCGCAGCGATCCGCGGCAGCCTCTTGAAGAACGCCGGCGGCAGATCGTGCTGAATGTCGCGCAGCGCCGCGACGATGCCGTGGAAGTTGTCGAGCAGCCACTCGGCCGCCGGCGAAGACGTCTCGCCGCGTTTCACGTCGTCGGCGAGCATCGTGTAGACGCGGCGCAGCACATCAGCGTGCTGCCGCAGCCGCTTGAGATGCGCGCGTCCGCCGCGCGCGCGCGTCGACACCGTGAACAGCGCGGCGAGGCGCCGCGCGTGTTCCTCGAGCGGCTCGATAC
>JBKPSE010000054.1:0-11406 GCA_046765855.1 Acidobacteriota bacterium
TGCCGCTGATTTCCCATCCGCCCAACACCTGACCGAGCAGATCGCGCCGCTCCCGGAAGTAGGAGGGCAGATAGGTCGGAATGATCACCAGCGCATGCCGTCGATCGAATGACAGCGGCCCAACGAAGTACGAGAGATCGAAGTTGTCGGTCGGCCGCCACCCCTCGTCGTCGAGCGGGCTGTCGCCGTTGCCGCTGCCGAGACCCGTCGCCTTGCCCAGCGTGTAGCTCACCGAGTAGCGAATATCGCCGCGGCGCTTGTTCAGATACAACTGCATGCTGTTGTAGTCGGAAAACGCGTCGCTGCGCCGCTGGTTGATATTCGAGTAGCCCTTGTAGGGGCGGAGGAAGTTGGTGTTGGCGCGCTGCGCGCTCGGCAGCAGCTGATTGGCGAGCTCCTCTTCGAACGACGGGATATTGATGTTGGGCTGCCAGAGCAGGTGCCGTCCCTTGTTTCCCACGTAGGTCACTTCCGCGAAATGCCCCTTGGGAAGCTCGCGCTGCACACCGATGCTGTATTGCAGCTGCCGCGGCACGTCCAGATTCGGCTCGAGCGCGGTGATGTCGCCGAGCACCGAGGCTGCCGCCGCCGCGCCGCCGAGCGGATTCGCCAGGTTGCCGTTTTCGACGCTGACGCTCGGAACGAATGGCGGCAGATTGGTCTGCGAGAAAATGACGTTGCCTTCCGGTTTGTCGTAGAAAAGTCCGATTCCGCCGCGAACGACCCAGTTCTCATGCCAGGTATACGCACCGCTGAATCGCGGCATGAACAGGTTCGAGGTCTTGTAGAGACCACGCGGAGCACCGGTCGGGATCAGCGCCGCCGCAACCGGATCGAGCGTGACGCGATTCTGCTGATCGGCAGGCACGCCGCTGCCGGCGCGGATCAATCCGGTATAGCGATTGACGCCGAGCGAGGCAATCGTCCCGTTGCGATTGAGCACGACCGCCTGGCTCGGATCGTACAACGCAGGATCGAAGTTCGTGATGTTGTTCCCCTGGGTGTAAATCGGCTGCTGGTACTCGTAGCGCAGTCCGATCTCGAGGCTGAGGTTCTTCTGCGCGTGCCACGTGTCCGACACGTAGCCTCCGTACTGTGTGAAGCGGAAGAAGCCGAGCGGATCGTCGCCCCCTTCCGAGTACGAGCGGAAATTGCCAAGCAGCGCGTCGGCAAAGGCGTAGCCGGTGGAGTTCGGATTGCCGCTCGGATTGAAGCTGACGTCGCCGGTGTGCTGATTGCGGCCGTTCTGATCCTTGCGGTTGCGGGTGACGATCACGCCGGAGCGCAGCGTGTGCGGCCCCTTGATCCAGGTCAGGTTGTCGGTAAAGGTAATGTCCGTCGTCGGCGACAGCAGCGACTGCGACGGCCCGACGATCTGCGCCGGGGCGCCGGTGCCCGAGAAGGAAATCCGCGGAATGCCTTCGAGATCGTAGCGGCCGCGATCGAACGCCTGGGGAAACTGGAACCCGTAGGTGTCTCGTTTCCACGCATTGCCGTAGGGCGGAATCCGCTGCCCGTTCCACGATCCGGTGACCTTGAAGTCGTTGAACAGGTTCTGCCGCAGGATCCAGTTGCTCGCGAGCTGAACGCCGTAGCCGGGCCGCACGCGGTTGGTCGGAATCGTCGGCATCGCCGCGCCGATGAAGGTGCCGCGCGGCTCGATCAAATCGTACATGTCGTGCAGGTAGCGAAGATAGAACGAGTGTGCCGCGGTCGGCCGGTAGTCGATGCGGACGAGGTCCTGCCGCCAGTCGAACGGGAAATCGAGCTGGAAAGTCGTGTTATTCGCCACCGGCGCATCGTTGTACTCAGCCGCCAGTCCGATCATCTGCTCGTAGACGTTCGCAATGGCGCGCCCGTCAGCCGTGAAAAGGTTGGTCGGGATCCTGTTGCCGGTGAACGGCTGTCCGGTAGCGGGATTGATCAGTCGGTCGGCGATGTTGTTGTCGTCTGCGGTGCCGGCAATGCCGTCGGGGCCGTTGATGCGCGCCGAAAAATCCCCCTGCAGCTCGGCGCGTGTCGGCAGCGTTCGCCGCTGCGGGCCCTCCTGCCGATCGAGAGACTTGAACTCGACGCCGGTGAAGAAGAACAGCTTGTTGCGCATGATCGGGCCGCCCACCCCGCCGCCGTAGTCGTTGAAGTCTTCCTTGGCCTTGATGCGCTTGCCGCTCGGATCCTTCGGCGCGAAATGATTGGGCGAATGCAGCGATTCGTCGCGGAACGTCTCGAAGGCGCTGCCGCGGAAGTCGTTGGTGCCGCTCTTGGTCACGACATTGATCGACGCGCCGGCGTTGCGGCCCTTGTCCGCCGCGAAGTTCGACGTCTGAATCGACACCTGGTCGATGAAGTCGATGCCGACGTTGTTGATCATGCTCGAATTCGACCCGGAATCGAGATTGAAGCCGCCGTCGACCGTCAGGTTGTTGCTGTTGCCGCGATTGCCGTTGATGAACGTGCCGCCGGTGCCGAGGCCGGTGGTCACGGCCATCTGGTCGTCGTCGGTGGTAATCGCGCCTGGAATGAGCGTCGTCAGCTCGAGGTAGTTGCGCCCTGAGAGCGCCAGCGAACGGACCGTTTCGCCGTCGACAATACGCGCCACTTCCCCCGAGGTCCGGTTCACCGTGTCTCCGCGGACGGCTTCGACGGTCACCGTCTCGGTGAGCGACCCGATCGACATATTGAAGTCGGCGGTGATGCGACCGTCGGCGACGAGCTCGAATCCGGTCTTCTCGGCCTTGCGAAACCCTTCGAGCTCCGCCGTCACCTTATAGGAGCCAATCGGAAGACTCGGAAAGACGTAGGTGCCGTTGTCGCGCGTGGTGTCGGTGCGCGTCAGGCCGGTGCGGATATTGGTCGCGGTGACGGTTACGCCCGGCAGAACGCCGCCGGAACTGTCGCGCACGGTGCCGCGAATCTCACCGGTCACGGTCTGCGCCATCGCGGGCTGCGACACGAATGCAGCCGCCAGCACACACGCCAGAAGCCGCGGAATCCATCTGCTAGCGTTCATCTTCACTCCTCCCCAGAAGTGGAAGCCGGCTCAAATCTCACTTCTCGATTTTTGTTCCCTCGTATTCCACCACCACGACCGTCGCCATCGGATCGAGCATCGGCCGCGGCATCTCGAACGTCGTCTTGCCTCCATCGGCCTTGAGCGCGATAGGGGCGTTGTCGGCGAGGCGGTACGCGCGAAGCAGCTTATTCTTCACCGCCGGAATTTCAAAGGGGGCGCGCGGCTCGGCGAAGAACGTGAAGTAGAGCTTGCCCGGTTTCGCCGTCACGCGCCATTCGTTGTTGGCGAGAAAGAGCTTCTGGCCGCGGACGTCCTTCGCGTTCCGCGATGTCCACTCCCCGAACTCGTCACCGAACGGCGACACGCCGGCGCCGTAAACGGCCTCGCCGTTCACTTTCAACCAGCGGCCCACCGTCCGCAGAATATCGGCGCTGGGCTGGGGAATGATCCCTTCCGCCGTCGGACCGACGTTCAGCAGATAGTTGCCGCCCTTGCTGACGATGTCCACGAGTTTGAACGCGATCTGTCCGGGGGACTTCCAGTTCGTATCGTCTTTGCGAAAGCCCCACGTGTCGTTGATCGTCGCCGGCGTCTCCCATGCCTCGGTCGAGGCTTCCGGCGGAATCACGTTATCGCCGGTCGAGCGATAATCCCCTTCGGTACCGAGGCGTCCGTCGATCAGCGTGTTCGGCTGGATGGAGCGCACGAGGTCGGTGAACCGCTTGCCGCGCTCCCCTTGCATGTTCCTCGGCGTGTCGAACCAGATGAGCGCGACCGGACCGTAGTTGGTCAGGAGCTCCTTCACCTGCGGCTCCGCCTTGCCGCGCAGATAGTCGTCGTACTTCTTCAGCTCGGTCTTGCCGTCCGGCGCCATGTCCGGACCGAAGTCCCAGGTGTTGCCTGCGCCGCCCGGCTCGTGCCAGTCCTGCGACTGCGAGTAGTAGAAGCCGAGGCGCATGCCTTTGCGCGCGCACGCGTCGGCGAGCTGCTTGAGAAGATCTTTTTTATAGGGGGTCGCGTCGACGACGTTGTAAGGACTGACCGCGGACTTGAACAAGGCGAATCCGTCGTGATGCTTCGACGTGATCACCATGTACTTCATGCCGGCGTCCTGCGCCAGCTGCACCCATTCGTCGGGATTGAACTTCACCGGGTTGAATTGCCTGGTCAGCTGCTCGTACTCGGCGACCGGCACCTTGCAGCGGTTCATCAGCCACTCACCAAGGCCGAGACAGCGCTGCCCTTTCCATTCGCCTGCGGGGATCGCGTAGAGGCCCCAGTGAATGAACATGCCGTACTTCGCTTCACGGAACCACTCGAGGCGCTTCTCGCGCGCGGCGTCGTATGGCCGCGCCTGAGCCCCATCGGGGGGGCGCTGCGCCGTCGTCGTCGACTGTGCCGCCCCCGTCAGCACCATCACACCAAGCAGAAAACCTGCGACGAGTACTTTTTTCATCGACGCCCCAAAAAACGCTTCGCAGGAGATCAGGATTTCAAAAGACTTGGAGGTATCGGGTCATTCGACCCGATACCTCCTGGTCTCCTGGTTTCGTGATTCCCGCGATCCGTTCAGAAGTTGAACCTCACTGACATCTGCAGCGCCCGCGGCGAGCGCGTCGGGCTGGCGATCCCGATAGCCGTGCCGAAGTTCGCGTTGATCTGATTCCCTGCGGGATCGAAGCGCGCGGTGCGATCGACGTCCTGGAACTGCACCGAGTTCAGCACATTGTAGGCCTCGAGACGGTACTGGAACGCGCGCCGGCCGCCGAGATGGAAATTCTTGAACAAGGCGACGTTCCAGTTCTTGATCCCGGGCTTGCGCACGGAATTGCGCGGCGCGTTGCCGTAGTCGCCGCGCCCGGACGGCCGCTTGAAGCACGACGTGTCGAACCAGCCGGTCAGCGGGCTTCCGGTCTTCGCCATCGGATCGCAGGTCATCACCGGGACGACGCTGCGCAGGCCGCCGCCGAGGTCGCTGCCGGTGCCGCCGTCGCCGCCGGTGAAGTCGAAGTTGTCGCTGGTGGTGAGGATCACCGGCGCCCAGTCGCCGCTGACAAACGCGTTCTCGCCCGAGATCTGCCAGCCGTCAAGGGCCTGGTGCAGCACCGCGTTCTTGAAGCGCTCCTGCGACAGATCCCACGAGTAGTTGATCACCAATGAATGCCGGTTGCTCTGCGCCAGTTCCGAGTAGAAGAAGCTGCGCGGACGGTCCAAGGTGATCGACAGGTTGCCGGGATCTTCGTCGGCCAGGCCGCGCGCGCGCGCCAGCGTGTAGGCGCCGCCGAACTGCACGCCGCGAATGTAGCGGCGGTTCACCTGCAGCTGCAGCGCGTTGTAATCGGAGGTGCCGGAATTGCCGCGGACGCGGATGGCCCCGTAGCCGCGGAATGGACGGAGGAAGTTGTCGGGCAGAACCGCGGTCGCGCTGGTGCTGCCTGGATCGCGATTCTCCGGATGCTGATCGAGGAACTTCGAACCGTCCGGCACCGCGTTGATGTTGTAGTACATCTCCAGGTTGCGGCCGGCGCTGCCGACATAGGTCGCATCCATCGACGTGCCCCACCCCAGTTCGCGGCGCAGGCCAATCGACCAGTTGTAGGCGCTCGGCGTCTTGTACTCGAGATCGAGCGCTTCGATGGTCGAGGGAGCAAACAGCAGCGACACGCCCGGCACGAAGGTGTTGGCCAGGGTGTTGTTCGGAATGACCGGATTGGTGACGAACGGCGGATTGCGCAGGTTGCCGCTCGAGCCGCCGCCAAGCCGCGCGTTGTGGAACAGTCCCGCGCTCCCGTGCAGCACCATCCGCCCCTCGCCCGTCAGATCCCAGCTGAACCCGAGCCGCGGCTCCAGCTGCGGCGCGAGCGTCTTGCGGAATCCACGCGGCACGTCCGGATCCGTCTGCAGCACCATGCCGTTCGCGGTATTGCCGCTGTTGGGTACGTAGGCGCCGATGTAAATCTGGTTCAGCTGCTGACCGGTGACGGCGTCGAGCGCCACGCGAGTCCCGTTGACGAGCGCAGGCTGGTAGAGACGCGGCGACGACGCAGGGTCATACAGCGCCGGCTCGAAGTTGGCGATTTCCTTGTCCGGACGCCAATACGGCGTGTAGAGCAGGAAGCGCACCCCGTAGTCGACCGTCACCCGCGGCGTCGCCTGCCACGTGTCCTGCCCGTACCACTCGGACCAGAGCTGCCGGTTGTGCGTCTCGCCGTAGCGGCTCGTCTCCGTATACTGCTGATAGACGCCGAGCAGCATGTTCGAGAACGCGAAGTTGGTGTTCAGCGGATTGTTATTGTTGTTGTTGAATTGGTACTGCCCCATCCACGTCCCGCCGCGCGCCTCATTGTTCTCCATGAACTCGAGGTGGCCGCCAACCTTCAGTGTGTGGCGCCCGCGCGTCAGCGTCAGGTTGTCGCGCACGTTGATCAAATAGTCGTAGGCTGTTGAACCCAGACGGCTGTCGTAGGTGAAATCGGGGCTCGTGGTCCCGGTGGTGCTGACGCCGAACGTGATCTGCGGAATGACGCCGAGCGTATTCAAGTTCGTGAACTGGCTGAGCGTGTAGCCGACATTCGATTTCAGGATCTTCGCCAGGTCGGCCTCGTCCTTCGTTCCGAACCCCTCGGTCGCACGCCGGTAGCCGCTGGAGAATTCGTTGACGCCGCTGGAGCCGAAGACGTGGTTCCATCCGGCGTTCACCGAATTGTCGCCCGACACGTACGAGCCGTTGAAGAATCCCCACTTCGCCGGACCGGCCGTGATCTCGGATCCGTACTGGCTGGAGCTCCAGGTGCGGACGGTGCCCCAGAAGCTGTTCGCGCCCGACGGACGCCCGTCGAGCCGCACCAGGTTGTTCAAGCGCGGATTGGTCGACGTTTCCTGCCGCTGGAAGTTGTAGCTGTTGTTCGCGCTCGACGTATTGGGCAGCGGCATCAGCTTCATCAGCGCCAGCGCGTTCTGATCGATCCGGCCAGCAGGGATGACGTTGCCCGAGAAGCATCCGGCGCCGCCCGCCGTGACGCTGCACGTACCCGGCGCATTCGGATCCCTGATGAACATCAGCCTGCCGTTGGCATCGAATGTCTGCGAGAAGTCTCCCTGACGCTCGAGCGCGGTCGGCATGCGATACAGGCGAATCGGGCCCGGGCGCTGCACCTGCGGCGCTTCCAGCGAATAAAAGAAGAAGAGTTTCGTCGCATCCTTGCGATCGTAGAGTCCGGGAATGCGGACCGGACCGCCGAGCGTGAAGCCGGGGGTGTCGATGTGCAGCTTCGGCTTGGGCAGGCCGGACCGGTTGTTTTCCCACGCGTTCGCGTTCCACTTGTCGCGCTTGCCGTACCAGTAGCCCGAGCCGGCGTACTTCGCGCTGCCGCTCTTGCTGACGATCTCGATGTTCGCGCCGCCGCTGTGCCCGAACTCCGCCTTGTAGGTGTTGAGCAGGACTTTCACCTCGGCGATCGCATCGAGATTGATCGACGAGTTCATGCGGTTGGTGCCCGACAGCTCGTTGCCGTTCAGGCCATCCACCGTGACCTGGTTCCAGTGCTTGCGCATGCCGCTGATGTTCGGGATCAGCGATCCGAAGCTGTCGCCCAGCGCTTCGATGTCCGCTTCGTAGTGCACGCCGGGCAGCAGACGCAGCAGGTTGACGACGTCGCGGCCGCGGGTCTGAATCTGCGAGATCTGCGTCGAGGTCAGCAGTCCCGAGTAGTCGCTGTTCTTGGTTTCAATCGTCGCGCCTTCCGACACGACGGTGACGACCTCGGACAATGTGCCGACCTCGAGCTTCACGGCGCCAAGATCCACATGGCCGCTGGCGTTGACGACGTTCTTCTTCTGTTCGAGCGTGCGGAAGCCTTGCAGCTCGATGCGGACGGTGTAGATGCCGGGGCGCACCGCGCGGAAGACGAAGGCGCCGGCCTCGCCGCTGATGGCAGTCCGGGCTTCGGCGGTGGCTTCGTTGATCAGCGTGACGGTCGCGCCGGGCACGACCTGACCGCTGCTATCGACGACCGTACCGGACACGCTTCCGGTATCCTGCGCGTGGACGGTCGTGGCAAGCGCGACGACGAGGCAGGCCGCGGCAAGCGCGCGCACCCGCCCGGAAGCCCGAAGAATACACTGCATGAACCCTCCCGACATTCCGAACACCGCGGTCCCGGCGACGCGCTGTGATACTATGCCTTTACCGATAAAGTCAACTTACTTTACCGTTAAAGTTAATTCTCCATGCCGCGATCGACGACCATGAAACGCATCGCCGGCGAGCTCGGCGTGTCGATCACGACCGTCTCGAAGGTGCTGAACAATCGCGAAGACATCGGCGACGTCACGCGCGCGCGCGTCCTCGCCAAGGTCGCCGAACTCGGCTATCAGCCCAATGCCGTCGCACGCAGCCTCACCCTGCGCCGCACTCACACGCTCGGCGTCGTCATCCCCGACTTGATGCATTCCTTTTTCGTCGAAATCGTCGCCGGACTCGAAACGGTGGCGAGCGCGCGCGGCTACGGCATCCTGCTGTGCAGCTCCTCCGAGGATCCGAACAAGGAACGGCAGGAACTCGATATGCTGCGGCAGCGCCAGGTGGACGGCGTGGTGCTCGCGTCCGCCAACGCTTCCGGCAACACCGACCTGCTGCAGCGGCTCACGTCGCTCGGCATGGGGCTGGTCATGATCGACCGCGACGACCACCCTGACGTGCGCTGCGATCGCGTCGTGACGGACGACGAAGAAGTCGGACGGCTGGCCACCGCGCATCTCATCGCGCAGGGACGGAAGGCGATCGGCCACATCACCGGCACGTCCGTCGTTCACGCGAGGCGGCGGGCGGACGGCTATCGCAAAGCGCTCAAGGCGGCCGGCATCAAGCCGTCGACCGAATGGATGGTGCGTGGTGGATTCAAGGAAGCGGACGGGTACCGCGGCATGAACAGGCTGCTGGCGCTGCGCCCGCGAGTCGACGCGGTGTTTGCCGCGAACGACCCGTCGGCAATCGGCGCGATGAAGGCCGTCTGGGACGCCGGCCTGCGGGTGCCCGAAGACGTCGCCATCGTCGGCGCCGGCGACATCGCGCTCGGCGATCTGCTGCGCGTGCCGCTCACCACCATCAGCTGGTCGCGCGAAGCTCAAGGCAAGGCCGCCGCGGAGCTTCTGCTCGATCGCGTCGAAGCCAATCCCGCGCGTCCGGCGCAGCCGCGCCGCGTCGTCATTCCGCCGCAGCTGGTCGTGCGGCGCTCGAGCGGCGGCAAGTGATCAGGATCGGGGTCCTCGTGTCGGCCGTCCTGTTATGGCTGGCGCCGGCTGTTTTTCAGGTCGACATGAGCGCGGAACGGGCGCGCGTGCTTGCGGCCGCGAATCGCTATCTCAAGGAAGCGCCGATCACGGTGACCGCGTCCCGCTCGGCGCGCAGCGCGGGCGGCCCGCACGACTACTTCTCCGAAGGGGATTACTGGTGGCCCGACCCGGAGCGGCCCGACGGGCCGTACATCCAGAAGGACGGGCTCAGCAATCCCAACAACTTCAACGACCATCGCCGCGCGCTGATGCGCCTGTCAGTGCAGATGCCAGCCCTGGTGGCGGCATACACGATTACCAAGGACGCGAAATACGCGGCGCAGGCACAACGGCACGCGCGCGCGTGGTTCATCTCACGCGCGACGCGCATGACGCCAGCGCTTCGCTACGCGCAAGCCATCCACGGCCGGACGACCGGACGCGGGACCGGCATCATCGACACGATCCATCTCGTCGAAGTCGCCCGGGCGCTCGAGCGGCTCGACGGCGCACGCGGCTGGTCGCGCGACGACGCCGAAGTCACGCGACGGTGGTTCGTCGACTACCTCGAGTGGCTGACGACGGATCAGTACGGCAAGGACGAACGCGACGCGACGAATAACCATGCGACCTGCTGGGTGATGCAGGTCGCCGCCTTCGCGCACTACACCGGCAACGAACCGCTGATGCGCGACTGCCGCCAGCGGTTCAAGACCGTGTTGCTGGAGCAGATGGCGCCCGACGGCAGTTTCCCGCGCGAGTTGGGGCGCACCAAGCCCTACGGCTACTCGCTGTTCAACCTCGAGGCGATGGCGACCATCTGCCAGATCCTCTCGACGCCGGAGGACGACCTGTGGACATTCGAGCTTCCCGACGGGCGGGGCATGCGCAAGGCGATGGCGTTCATGGTGCCGTACATCCGCGACAAGAAGTCGTGGCCGAAGCCGCCCGATGTGATGTACCACGCCAACTGGCCGATGCGCCAGGCGAGCCTGCTCTTCGCCGGCGTCGCGCTCAAGGAACCGTCCTACTTGCAGCTGTGGTCGTCGCTGCCGGCGGACTCGGACGTCGAGGAAGTGATTCGCAACTTCTTCATCCGTCAGCCGCTCCTCTGGTTCGATTAGCGGCAACCTCTCAGCCCGCAACGAGGCAGTTCATGTCCGTCGTCAGTCCCGACGGGCACATTGCCATCCAGTTCCTGCTCGACGATCGCGCGAGACTGAAATACACGATTACGCGAGATCAGACGACGGTAGTCAGCCTGTCGGACGCCGGCATCGTCGTCGACGGGACGCCGCTCACCGAGGCCGTGGAGCTCGGCGTGATCACGCAGCCCACGCGCACTGATTCCAAATACCCCGTCAGAGGCGTACACGCAGTCGCCCACGATCACAGCAGCGACTGGCGGATCAGTCTCGGACAGCGCCCCCTGAAAGCCGGCGTCACGCTCCAGGTCCGCGCATTCAACGACGGCGTAGCGTTCCGTTTCATCGTCCCGGGCACCGGCTCGCGCGTACCCGACGAGGCGACGACCTTCGTCCTGCCGCCCGGGTCGAAGACGTGGTCGCACGACCTGCACATGCACTACGAGGCGATGTACGTGCCGCGCCCGATCGAGGACGTGCCCGCGGGCGACTGGGCGGCGCCGCCGCTCACATACAAGCTGCCAGGCGACGGAGGCTACGCGTCCATCACCGAAGCGGCGCTGACCGGTTATGCCGGGATGGCGCTGCAGGCGGATGGGCACGGCGGCTACGCGGCTCGTCTCGGCCACGCGCACCCGGTTTCATATCCATATGCGCTGCGATATCGCGCCGAAGACGTGCAGCGACTCGCGAAGCCGGCGGCGATCGCCGGTCCGATCACGACGCCGTGGCGAGTGGTGATCGTTGCCTCCGATCTGAACGGCCTGGTCAACAACGACATCGTTCACAACCTTGCGCCCGCACCGGACCCGACACTGTTCCCCAAGGGGCCTGACACCGAATGGATACGTCCGGGTCGCGCCGTGTGGCGCTACCTCGACGGCGGCGACAACAGCTACGAAGGTCTGAAACGTTTCACCGATCTTGCGGCCGCGCTCGGATTCGAACATCACGTCGTCGAAGGCACATGGCGGC